>CBFDCX010000126.1:0-5644 GCA_965603415.1 uncultured bacterium | reverse complement strand
CCAACCAGGTAATCATCTTTTGCCATGATCTTTATTACATCATCCGTTATCAGACGCCTGCCGCGTTCCACCAGATCCAACGCACATTCACTTTTACCGATCCCGCTTTTTCCGGTAAGCATAATGCCAACACCATAAACATCGACAAATGTCCCATGAATAGTTTTGGAAGGAGCAAAGATATCACCCAGATATCTTCGTAAGGCATGGTAGAGTTTATCGGTAGTTAATCGTGAGCTCAGGATAGGAATATTCATCTCGTTTGCCAGGTACTCTACCTGTGACGGAATAGAAAGTCCTTTTGTGATGATTATACACGGTATATCATATACAAATACTTCTTTGATGCTGTTGTAGAGATCTTCATCTTTCAGGGACTGTAGGAAACTGATCTCAGTTTCACCCAATATCTGGATGCGTTTATAGGCAAATCTTTCAAAGTAACCGGAGAAAGCTAATCCCGGACGGTGCAGAAATTCACTGGTAACATCCTTATCCATAGTCTGGGAATGAGTGATCAGAGATAAACTAAAATCTTTTTTCTTTGTTTCAAAGAATTTTTTTACACTGATTTTCTTCATTTTTTGACCCTTTAATAAATTAATCCGTTCCCACTTTATCAGCAGGAACGGGAAATACAGATTATGGTTCGATCAGCTTAAAATGCTGATCATCTTTCTTTACAATGACATTAACACGGTCGGTTTATTCATTCCTGAAAATAAAATATGGATCATTTATTTCATCGAATCTATCCAGAGCTTCGTTCACAGACATACCTTCGGCTAAGATCCGCTTAATTTTTATGGTTCGTCTTTTATCATCACGCTCAATTAGATTGGCAAAGACAAATTGAGAATTTTCCTTAATACCCCTTTTGTGATGATGGTCAGACCATTTTTCCTTCATCTTTTTTATCTGCTTTTCCATCTTATCAACAGCATTATCAATTGCGATGTACATATCTTTTTCGATCGCTTCACTTTTGAGATTATGTTTTGGAGCGTGAATAATAAGTTCTACATTATTCCTATTATTTTCCAATGATAGGATAAAGTGAGCTGTAATGATATTTTCAAAATACTTTTCCAACTTCTCACAGGATTCATTAATATGATCCCTGATTGCATTTGTCAGATGGAAATGGCGAGCCGTAATTGTAATTTGCATAATTAACTCCTTTCTTAAATAATTTTCTGGCTTTCTCTGCATGATATGAACTACGAACAAGAGGTGCGGATTCAACGATTTTGAATCCAATATCATAACCTTGTTTTCTGTAATACGAAAAAACGTCAGGGTGAACGTATTCTTGAACCTGATAATGGTTACGTGAAGGAGCTATATACTGCCCAATGGTTACGATATCTACTTCTACTTCTTTCAGTTTTTTCATGAGAGCAAGCACTTCTTCCTGTGTTTCTCCCAAGCCAACCATAAAACCGCTTTTTGTGATAATTTCCGGTTTTGAACAGCGAGCTGTATAGAGAACATCAAGCGACCGCTGAAAATCTGCCATTGGTCTTACCAACGGGTAATGCCTATGCACGGTCTCGATATTATGATTAAATACATCGGGAGCTTCTTTTACTACTTTTTTAACCTGCTCCAGATCCCCATTAAAATCTGATGTTAACACCTCAATAGAAACATCTTTATCACAGATGTTCCTGATCTGTTTTATTACTTCAATGAACTGGGAAGCTCCGCCATCGGGAAGATCATCGCGGGTAACAGTGGTTATTACAATGTGTTTCAAATCGAGTTCCCTGGAAAGTTTTGCAATGGACATAGGTTCCTGTTGATCAACAGGTTGCAGATCTTTTTGAATCTTATCGATAGCACAGAAAGTGCAATTCCTGGTACAGACAGAACCCAATATCATAAAGGTTGCAGTACCTCTTTCAAAACACTCTCCCTGGTTTGGACACCTGGCATTTTCGCATACCGTGTTAAGGCGATACTTACGAAGCTGTTTTATTACTTCAAGCGTCTTACCGGCTCCCAGTTTGCTGGACTTGAGCCAGACAGGTTTTCTTATTATCTTCATATAATTTTTCTAAATCTTGTGTACAGCAAGTTTTTCCAGGTCTTCCACTGCTTCCATGACTGTTTCGGAAAGCGTCGGATGGGCAAAAACTATTTTTTTTACATCAGCGATTGTGGCTTTGGATCCTATTAGAATTCCACCCTGAGCGATAAGCTCGGTAGCCTGCGGACCAATTATATGCATTCCCAATATTGTATGTGTTTGGGAATCTGCAATAACTTTTACAAATCCAAACGTACTGCCCAATCCAAGTGCCTTACCGTTGGCTGTGAAAGGAAATTTTCCAATGAGAATATCCTCGTATTTTTCCTGTGCCTGCTGTTGAGTTAGCCCCACGGAACCGATCTCGGGATGAGTGAACGTGCAGGCAGGAATGCTGTTATAATCCAGGTTCATTACTTCAATTTTCTCCGGATTTAATTCGTTTTTGATAATATCAGCCACGATGAGTCCCTGCTTGCTGGCTGTATGAGCCAGCATTAGTTTGCCGGTAACATCGCCAATGGAAAATACTTTTGAAAGATTGGTGCGGAGATCATCTGAAATTTGAATAAAGCCATTTTCCATTATTAGATCACAATTTTCAAATTCAATATCACAAATTGGTGCCCTACCCACGCTAACCAAAATCTTATCCGTAACAATTTCCTTACCATCGGAAAGCTTCAGAACAATTTCTCCATCTCTTTTTTCATAAGTTTCCACTCTTGTTTTAAGATACAGTTTTATCCCATCTTTCTTCAAAGCCATAGCCAGTCTTTTAGAAATTTCAGCATCTTCCAGATAAACAAGATCAGGCAGGAATTCCACAATTTGTACCTGCACTCCGAATTGGTTGTAGATGGATGCAAATTCACAGCCTATTACCCCACCGCCGATCACTATAAGCCGTTCGGGTAATTCCCGGATTTTAAGAATATCTCGTGAAGAAAGAATATTCTCCCCATCAAATTTCAGGAAGGGGAGCTCTTTGGGTTTTGAGCCTGTGGCAAGTATCACATATTCCGCTTTATATTCATTATTAGAGGTTATTAATTTGTAGTGATTATCCAACTTTACGATCTTAATAATTTCTTCTTTAATATTCGGGATGTTTCTTTTTTTGAACATAAATTCGATACCTGAAACGAGCTGCTCTACTATCTTGTTCTTTCTTTCCCATACTTTGGAATAATCAACTGTTGCCTCATTTACCTGCAAACCGAATTGATCTGCTTTCTTTATTTCTCCAAAAAGTTCGGCAACCTTTACCAATGATTTAGTAGGAATGCAACCATGATTTAAACAAACACCACCAAGACGTTCTTTTTCAAAAACCGTTACATCTATTCCATATTGCTGAAGGCGGATAGCTGTTACATAACCGCCCGGTCCTCCTCCGATAATCGCAACTTTGATCACTCTTTTCTCCTGAGATGACTGTTTAAAATTCCTTTAAATTTCCTGTATTTTGCCACTACACGACGGGAAACATTTATTCCTTCTTTTTTCAATTCATCTGCAATATCCTGATCGCTTAATGGCTTTTGCTTATTCTCACTATTTATCATTCTTTTGATCTTAGTTTCTACGTTGTGCCTGGATACAGAATTATAATCGTCATCCTTACCTGCTTTGCTGGTAAAGAAATCCTTCAGGCACATTATACCGAAAGGAGTATCGGCATATTTCTGTCGTACAACTCGCGAGATCGTCGATTCATTAACCTGTAGTTCTTCCGCAATTACAGAATATGTAAGCGGTTTGAGCACTCCATTATTTTCATAAAAGAATTCAGTTTGATTATTCATGATAGCCTTAGTCACACGTTCCAGGGTCCTACTCCTCAAGTAAACAGATTTAATTAGGAATTTAGCCGAGTTTATTTTACCCCGTACATAATCCACTGCTTCTCTATTCTTTTTTACTTGTTTCAGGATTTCTTTATAGCGTCTGCTCATGCGGATCTTCGGGAAAGAGAAATCATTGATAATAATCTCGTAATCGTTTCCAATCCGCTTAATTATAACATCCGGTACAACATAATTATTCTGATTGCTTAAAAGGCGCAAACCCGGTTTCGGATCCAATTGTGAGATCTGCTGTCTCCAATTCAGGATGATGTTTACAGTAACCCCATACTTGGAAGCGATCTTTTTATATCTCTTATGGATGAGGTTTTCAAAATTTTCTTCTATTAATTGAATCAAATGCTCGTTATGTTCCCCTTTTTCTATCTGGCTAAGAAGGCATTCCTGAATGTTTCGAGCAGTTATACCACAAGGTTCCAGATGTAAGATCTGCTGATGGATAACTTCTGCTCTTTCCTGGTTAATGCCATATTCTTCAGCAAGAGCTTCTATATTGAATTCCTGAGGAAGAAAGCCATAACCATCCACACTCTCGATCAATTCATAGGCAAATTCATATTCGGTCTTGTTCAGATTAAGTGTTTCCAGTTGATCAAAAAAGAGCTGTTTTTTATTCTCTTTCGTTTGCAATATCTGGTCGAAATTAATAGCTTCTGTCTTCTGACCACGATAAGAACTTTCCTGGGATAATTCCTGATAAGCATCCAGTATCTCGCTCAATTCTTTTGTTTCCTCCAGGGTGCGTTTTAGTTCTTCATCTTCTTTTTCTTTTTTGATATCATCTTCTATTTGTTCCGTAACTTTTTCTTTTTCTGTTGGTTCGGTATCTTCTTCATCGCGAGGTTCCTGAAGTTCCAGCATCGGGTTTGTTATCATTTCCTGTTTGAGATGAGTTTCCAATTGCATAAGCGGCATAGCCAGCATTTCCAGAGATTGCAGCATCTTGGGTTTGAGCAGAAGGTTCTGCGTTTGTCTTTGAGCAAGAGTTTGTCTGATATTAGTCATCACTCATTCCCAAAAGGATTTGTGAATCTATCTCCCAGATAAACTTCCCGGGCTTTTTCATTACTCACCAATTCTCTGGAAGTACCGGAAAATAGAATCTCACCTTCAAAAATAATATAAGCTCTTTCCACTATTTTCAAAGTTTCTAAAACATTATGATCGGTTATGAGGATGCCAATGTTCTTCTCTTTCAACTTTTTAATAATGTCCTGAATATCTGCTACAGCCAGGGGATCAACACCGGCAAAGGGTTCGTCCATCAGAAAAAAGGAAGGAGAAGTTACCATTGAGCGTGTGATCTCCAGTTTTCGGCGTTCACCACCGGAAAGGGTGTAAGCTTTCTGCTTTGCCAAAGGCGTTAAACCCAATTCTCCCAGATGCATTTCCAACCTTCGTTTTTGTTCTGCTTTGGATATTTGCAGCGTTTCCAATATTGCCATGATGTTCTGTTCAACAGTCAGTTTATGAAAGATGGAAGGTTCCTGAGCCAGGTAACCGATACCAAGCTGAGCACGTTTGTACATTGGCAAATTCGTGATCTCTTTTTCATCGAATAGCACTTTACCTTCATTAGCTTTTATCAAACCCAATATCATGTAAAAAGTAGTGGATTTACCAGCACCATTGGGACCGAGAATACCAACTATCTCGCCTTGGTTAATGCTAATGCTAACATTATTAACTACTCTTTTTTTTTCGTAAATCTTTACCAGATTTTCAGTTTCAATTTTCTTCATAA
>CBFDCX010000125.1:0-5663 GCA_965603415.1 uncultured bacterium | reverse complement strand
GGAAATTATCACGAATTCGGTGGATCAAAAATAAATTGCTGTCAGCAGTTAACGATTTTCCCGAAAGATACAATTAAAAAGATGAAAGGAAACTGCGTTATTAAATACGATGGACTCGCAGCAGGTAAGGGTGTTTATGTATGCTCTACCAGTAAAGAAGCAGAAGATGCATTAATCGAACTAAAAGAAAAATATGGAGAAGAGGTTCAGTTTGTAATCGAAGAAAAACTAATCGGTTTGGAACTTTCCATTCTGGCTTTCACGGACGGAGAAAACTATCAAGTATTACTTCCTTCTCAAGACCACAAACAGCTTATGGATGGAGATAAAGGTCCTAATACAGGCGGAATGGGAGCATTTTGTCCGGTTCAGTTTTATACAAACGAACTGAAATTGCAGATTGAAAATGAAGTAATCAAACCAACGATCAAAGGATTAAAGAAAGAAAATTTCAATTACAAAGGTGTAATTTATTTGGGATTAATGATAACCAAAAATGGTCCAAAAGTTCTGGAATATAATGTGCGGCTTGGAGATCCGGAAACAGAAGTTGTTCTCCCTGCATTTAAAGGAGATTTGCTGGAACTTGTTCTTTCCTGTTTTGATGATAGCTTAGAAGATTTCAAAATGGAATTCAAAGATGGATATTTTGTAGATGTTGTTTTAACTTCCGGTGGTTATCCAAAAGCTTACAAAAAGGGTATTGAGATTTGTGGATTAGAAAAAAAGAAAGAACTTGTTTTCCATGCTGGAACAAAAAAGAAAGCTGATAAATTTCTGACGAATGGAGGACGGGTTCTAAATATCGTGGCTCAAGGTAATACTTTGGAAGAAGCAATTAAAAATGCTTATGATAAAGTTAATGGTTTTTATTTCGATAATATGTTCTTCAGGAAAGATATTGGGAAAAGGGAATTCTAACCACGGAGCTCACGGAGAATTGTATAAATACATAAAATTATTTGTCATCCGGAGCGGAGTCGAAGGAGCAAATGATTTAATCAGGTTAAAGAAATGAAAACGTATTGGGTTTATATTTTAAAATGCTCTGATGGATCGTATTATACTGGATCAACATCAGATATTGAAAAGCGGATATCAGAGCATAAACAAGGCACAATCAAAGGCTATACCAAGAATAGAAGACCAGTGAAATTCATCTTTTCAGATTATTTCGGAGATGTTTATGATGCAATATCTGCAGAGAGACAAATAAAGGATTGGACAAGAGCAAAAAAGGAAGCCCTAATTCAAGGTAATTTCAAATTATTACATGAATTATCAGAATGTAAAAATGAGAGTAATTCACAGAATTATAAGAAACAATGATGGTTCGACTACGCTCACCATGACATTGTTTCAATTAGTTAAATTTAGTAATCACCTCCGTGCCCTCCGTGAACTCTGTAGTTAAAGAGGTTTTATGAAGAAAATAGCAATCCTGATAAGCGGTCGTGGCAGCAATATGAAAGCGATTATAAAGAATGTGGAAGATGGTGTTATAAAACATCTATGTAGAGTTTTGGTCGTTTTCTCAAATAAGATTAATGCTCCCGGACTGGAAACTGCTAAATTTATGGGAATTAATACGAAGGTTATCGAATCCAAAGGAAAGAAACGCTCAACCTATAATAATTTGCTTTTTGATTTTCTTGATGAATTGAATCCCGATTACATAATTTTAGCGGGTTATATGAAGATAATTAGTTCCGATGTTATTCAGAGGTTTAGAAACAGAATTATCAATATTCATCCTGCCGATACAGCTTTACATCAAGGACTTCACGGCTATGAATGGGCATTTGAAAATAAAATGGAATCTACAAAAATAACAGTTCATTTCGTGGATGAAGGACTCGATACGGGAAAGGTGATCGCAAAAAAAATAGTTGATATATCGGATTGTAAAACAGTTGAAGAAGTAGAGCAGAAAGGATTGAAAATAGAGCATCAGTTTTATAGCGAATGTTTGAAGAAAATATTAACCTCAGAGCACACGGAGGACACGGAAAATGAGTAAATTATTGTATGAAGAATTAACGGATAAGATAATTAAAGCTGCAATCGAAGTTCATAAGATTCTTGGTCCTGGTTTGCTCGAATCTTCTTATGAAGAATGTTTCGTTTATGAATTAATTCAAATGGATCTATCAGTTAAGCAGCAGTTGATGATTCCGATAAAGTATAAAGATATACAACTTAAAACACAATACAGATTAGACTTATTAGTAGGAGATAAAGTAATTATTGAATTAAAATCTGTAGAAAAACTAACTCCCGTTCACGAAGCACAGTTAATTACATACTTGAAGTTAACAGGTTATAGAGTTGGATTGTTGATTAATTTTAATGAAAAACTGCTAACGAATGGAATAATCAGAAGAATTGTATAATCAACTCCGTACCCTCCGTGAACTCTGCGATAAAAGGATTTAAATGGAAAAAATAGCAATAGTAGATTTCGGTGGACAATACACACACCTCATAGCTCGCAGAATACGTGATCTTGGCGTTTACAGCGAGATCATTCCTCCTGAAAATTTTAAAACAAACGATGAGATTGTTGGAATAATATTCTCCGGTGGACCGCAATCTGTAAATGCAGAAGATGCGTTCAGGATAAATCTCGATTTTAATAAAAATGAGATCCCGATCTTGGGTATTTGTTACGGACATCAACTTCTGGCAAAAATGGTTGGTGGGGAAATTGAAAGCGGTGAGAATAAAGAATATGGTTTCACGAATATAATCTGCCAGACAGATGCTGTTCTTTTTGATGGGTTAGAAAAAGAACAAAAAGTATGGATGAGTCATGGTGACCACGTTTGTAAATTACCGCAGGATTTCAAGATAATCGCTTCCAGCGATTCCATAAAAATTGCAGCTTATGAATCCGAGAAATATTTTGGATTCCAGTTCCATCCCGAAGTTACGCACACCAAGAACGGGATGAAAATGCTGGAAAATTTCATTTACTTCTGCACAAAAGAAAGAAATTGGAATGTAAAGAATTTCAAACAGCAATTGATAAATGAAATTCGGAAAAAAGTAAAAAACAGAAAATTGGTTCTGCTTCTTTCGGGTGGAGTGGATTCTCTGGTGGCTTTGGAACTTTGCATCCAGGCTGTTGGGAATGAAAATGTTTACTCGATTCACATTGATACGAGTTTTATGCGTTTGAACGAATCTTCCGAGATAATGGAACACTTTAATAAACTTGGATATAAAAATATCAAGATCATTAACGCTGAAGAAATGTATTTTAAGGAATTGAAAGGTGTGGTTAAACCTGAACAAAAACGAATGATAATAGGCAGATTGTTTGTAGATATTTCCAATGATGAACTCTCTAAACTGAGCAAGAACGATGACTGGGTTCTGGTTCAAGGTACTATCTATCCCGATACTATCGAAAGCGGATCTACAGATAAATCTGCCAAGATCAAAACGCATCACAATCGTGTTTATGAGATAGAAAAGCTGATTTCCAAAGGAAAGATCATCGAGCCCATAAAAGAGTTGTATAAAGATGAAGTCCGCAAGCTTGGTGAAGAACTTGGGCTTCCGTACAAACTGGTTCACCGTCATCCGTTTCCCGGTCCGGGATTGGCGATTAGAGTTATTTGCTCGGAAAAAACAGAACCTGAAAATGATTTCGCAAAAGAAGAACCATTTTTGAATGAGATACTTTTAGAATTCGAAATGCAAGGTAAAATTCTTCCTATTAAAAGTGTGGGAGTACAGGGAGATTTCCGAACTTACCAACATCCTGCTGTGGTTTGTTTTAAAGAAGATGTGAGCAAATCCTGGAAAATAATTAATGAATGTTCTTCTAAAGTATTAAATAAATTAAAAACGGTAAACAGACTTGTTTTCTCTATGAAACCTGCAGGGAATTTGAAACTCGGGAAACTGTTTCTGGAAAAACAAAACCTGGATGAACTGAGGAAAGTTGATGCAATTCTCAGAAAAAAAACAGACAATATAAAAGAGATCTGGCAGATGCCGGTTGTGCAATTACCATTAAGAAACGCTGATAACAGGTTGTGTTATGTTATGCGACCTGTCTGCTCACTGGATGCGATGTCTGCCAGCGTGTATGAAATGGATTTCAATTATTTAAAAGAGATAATATTTGAAGTTCAGAGTAAAACAAACATGGGTGATGTCTTCTACGATATAACAACCAAACCTCCCGGAACTATTGAGTGGGAATGATGTAATTACTAATTATAATTTTTTGTTGTTTTTTACAATTTCACTAAAAATTAAAAAAATATCATTTAATTCCATATGATAAGAGAAAATATTTTTTTCTTGACGTATTGTTGACTTAATAATAATAGGTACTTGTTAGCATAAGGAAGCAAATAGTAATGGAAAGTTGCTAACAAATAAAAATAAGGAGGTAACGAGATTTGACTGTAACAATTGATCCTAATAAAAAATTCAGGAAAGAATTGAACTCAGGAATTGTTTCTTTAGTTCTATTGAGTGTGCTGAACCAGGCAAAGGAACCAATGTATGGATATCAGATTGCAAAGAATATCGAGGGAAAAGAAGAGAGTATTCCAATGATGAAGCAGGGAGCACTTTATCCTGTACTGCGTTCCCTGGCTACTGCTGGTTTATTGGATAGCCATGTAGATCCATCAATAACCGGTCCGCCAAGACGTTATTACAAAATCAATGATTCTGGTAGGAAAACTTTATCGGAATGGATGAAAATCTGGAATGAAACCAAAACCTTTATCGACAACATTATAGGAGGAGAAAATGTATAAAAGCATAGATGAGTTCTTGTTTGTTATAAAACGAGAACTGAAAGGAAACGATAGAGCGCTGATCCAGGATGCTCTTTCCGATGCTGAGGAGCATATCCGAACAGCTATGGAAAACATCATGAATACTAAGCAGGAAGTTACAGAAGAAGAAGCACTTTCACAAGCCATCGAGGGGTATGGAGATCCATCTGAAATAGCAGCAGATTACAAAAAACTGGATGAATATTTAACACCTGTACTTGCTCCTTCTGATAAGGTTGACATGCGTCCCTGGTGGAAAAAATTCCTGCTGATAATTGCTGATCCCAGAGCATGGGGAGCAACTCTATATATGCTTATCTCAATTATAACCGGGATAATTTATAATACCTGGGTTGTTTGTGGATTATCAGTTTCACTATCCTTGTTGATATTAATAATTGGTCTCCCACTTGCTGGATTCTTCCTGCTTTCCGTGAGAGGTATTGCCTTGTTGGAAGGTAGAATTGTGGAAGCTCTTCTGGGAATGCGTATGCCGCGAAAACCGATGTTTATGAGTAAAGACAAGGGATGGTGGGGTAAATTCAAAGCTCTTGTTTCTTCAGGTATAACATGGAAAGCGCTTGTTTATATGCTACTGCAAATGCCTTTGGGCATATTTTATTTCACTTTGATAATTACTCTTTTTGCAGTGTCCTTATCGTTTATTGCAGCACCGATCCTGGAACTGGTATTTCATTTGCCAATGGAGATCAATGGAACAGATGCTTATACTCACAAATGGCTTCTTCCATTATTACCTGTTGCAGGTGCACTTCTTCTGCTTTGCACTTTACATTTGGCTAAATTAATTGGAAAATTACATGGAATGTTTGCTAAATTGATGCTCGTGAAAAAGTA
>CBFDCX010000124.1:0-5679 GCA_965603415.1 uncultured bacterium | reverse complement strand
ACTAAGAGGGCGCCTGTATCAGCATCTGTCACGGTTCCGTCGAGTGCTCCAAATAAATTTGGATCCATACCGATATCATACGTAACAACTACATCTGCAAGTACTTCAACTGATCCAAAGAAATCATAATAGCCTTCCTTGGTGGCTGTTACAGGTTGAATGCCGGTTACAATATCCTCGATAAGATATTCTCCCAATGTATTTGTGGTAGCTGGTCCCCAGTTTCCTACAAAAACTTCTACACCTTCGATAGGATTTGCAGTTACATTATCTGTAATAACTCCATCTACATCACCGTGTGCCAGTTCTGAGTAATAAAAACGCACATCGGGATAGGTGGTTTTTGTGAGTGTTGTAGTTGGTGGACTTTGAATAGTATATTCTATAGTATCACTGTATTGATGTATTGAACGACTGGCAGTACCAGATTCTGTGCACCACCAGGTATCAGATGTTGAATAATATTCATCATCATCTTTAACGACACCCATTACAAGATTCTCGCTGTATGTATATTCGAATGGGGTATCAAGAGTTAATTCTACCCAACTATCACCAACAGGAACATCAATGGTTCCGTCATAGACCATTGTTAGTTGACTATTATTAAGAAATCCTCCGGAAAGATTGTTTATATCGACTTCACCCAGCCAGATTTCAAGATTAAAGGCAGGTACTGTGCTCGCAATACTTGCATGAAAACCAATTGCATTAACAAGCATGTCTGTTCCAATCCATTCCATATCATAGACACATTCAACTATGCTGTTATCATACCAAATATTCATCGGTATTTGATAGTCTGTACTTTCCTGATTTCCAACTTGAATAATAGATACACCGATACCAACTTGAGCAGAAGTTGTAGAAGGTCCGGGTCCTGAATTGTTGAATGGAGTTACTGTATACCAGTAAATACCCGGATCAACGATAGTATCGTCTATCCACTGTGTAACCGGTCCGCCAATAGTAAAAGTGGCAGCATCGGAACGCACAATATCGTAGCCTGTTACACCGGGGAAGTATCCGCCGTGCAATCCTGTGGTAGGATTAACCCAATCCAATTGGGCTGCCAGATCATCGGTACTTACATCGGTAAGTGTTAGATCGGTAACTGCATCAGGTACATCTTCTCCAATCCAGACAGTTACAATGGTGGCTATACCTTCACCGTCTGAATTGTAGCCCACAACGCCATATGTATATTGTCCGGCTAAAGGTACGGAAACATCTGTATAGCTTCCGGGATCACCAATAACTGGGCTGGAATCGGTGTAGATGAGTACATCATCCCTGTAAACTCTCATTTCTAGAAGTTCTGTAAGAGGGTCGCCGTTTACTTGTTCTGTTGGGCATACCCAATCGATATCAGCTTCCAGGGCACCACCGGCATCGGGTATAACAAATACATCTGTGGGAGCGGCAGGTGCACCAGGCTCTGCAAGACTACCCGGAAATCCAAATGCTCCGGTTTCACCGGGTAACGCTCCAACATATGTGGTCATTCCTGTAACTCTATCAAGAGTCCGAAGTTCTGCACCAACACCATAAGCTGCAAAATAGAATATATCGTCAACAGGTTCATAAGCTGCACCCTGAGCATAATTTGCATCAAATCCTGCAGGACCGAGAAGTGTAGTTATATAAGTAGAAAGGTCAGTTTCGTATGTAGAATCGGTTACAATACAAAGGGTGTAAAGAAGTCCATTTTGGTCCACGGCAGCACTGATAGTTCCAGTAGAAATCAAATCAGCAACCCAGGTGATGCTGGCATTTGTTATGTCAACACTATAGAGCTGGGAATTAACTATAAGGTCAACAGCAGTTGCATACCAGTTGCCAGTTGTTTTGTCGCAAAACAGGTCCGACCAGATACCACCTGAACCAGCCAGAGGGCATGGCATGTTACCTATTATTGTTTCAGCACCAGTATCCGGATCGATTTGAAGCAAGTTATCTGTATTATAGTCAATAGCAAAAAATCCTTGTATGCCATAATCACCTGCAAAACATGCATAAGTAACTGGTGCAATGGTAGTTGCTCCCATTGTTCCGGTGTCGAATGAGTACCAATTATTTGCGCTTACATCATTTCCATAAGCTGTTTCCTGACGTGAGAATGTTCCTGGTTCTTCGTGTCTTATTCTGGCCTGACTGAACGGAGCAAGACCAGTTGAGTGTTCTATTCGTTTTATTGGTACTTTCGTTTCATTTTCCGCAAACAGCGAAATTGAAATAAAAATTAAGATAAGTGTAAAAATAAAATACTTTTTCATTTTTTCTCCTTAATTCAAATTTAATAAAATTGACAATTTAGATTGCGATAGTAAAGGATCAGGCATAATAACTGCGATAGTAACATTTTTTTTTGATTTTGATATTAGCAATTTAAATTCTTTCATCTCATAATTTCTTCCAATTATTCCAATAATAAAAAATCTACTCAACTCTTTGACATCTATTCTTTTTCCGAATTGTTTTGTCAATTTTTTTATTAAAAAATTATAATTAAAGGTATAAATATAATACAATATTTCCAAACAAAAAAAATAACCGTTAAAATATTTGAATATAATTAAAAAGAGCCCCGAATTGCTTCGGGGCAAATTCTCTTATTTCATCAAGATCATTTTCTTGGTTGATGTATACTTTTCAGCTTTCATTTTGTAGAAGTAAATACCGCTGGAAACATTCTTATCACTGTTGTCTTTTCCATCCCAGATTACTGTAAAATTGCCGCTTTCCTTAACTTCATTTACAAGTGTTTTCATGAGCTGTCCTTTCATATTGTAAACTTCAAGAGTTGTATAACCTGCTTCTTTAATTGAGAATGCGATGTTGGTTTTAGGATTGAATGGATTCGGATAGTTATTGAGCAGTTCTGTCTTAGTTGTAACAATATCTTCAAAGAATATTTCACTACCGCCAAACAGTAGAACATTAGAAGTAGCTGTTCCACCATTTCCAACTGAATTATAAGCAGTAACTTCATAGCTATAGTAACCAGTACCAGGAATAGTATTGTCTAAAAAGTCTGTAGCAATTCCAGCAATTTCAAAAGTAACATTATCGGGTAATCTCTCAATATTGTATCCTAAAATGGGTTCGTTAAAAGTGCCTCCATGCAATCCTGTAGTAGGATTCTCCCAATCCAATTGAGCAATCAACTCTTCGTTACTTACATCGGTAAGCGTAAGATCGGTAACCGCATCCGGAACATCTTCTCCAACCCAAACAATAACTGTAAAAGGAAGACCTTCATCGTAGGAATTATAGCCAACAACTTTGTAAGTATATAATCCGGAAGCAGGAACAGCATTATCTGTGTAAGTTCCTGCTGCACCAATTACAGGGGAAGAATCAGTATAAATAAGGTCTTCATCGCGATAAACCCTCATTTCCAGAAGTTCTGTAAGGGGATCTCCATTTACTTTAACTGTTGGGCATACCCAGTCGATATCAGTTTCCAAGGCACCACCGGCATCAGGTGTAACAGCTACACCTGTAGGAAAACCCGGTGCCTGAGGATCTGCAAGAATCATAATTTCATATATTCCTACAAGATTTGGATTCTGCTGAATGTTTACCAGCATTGCGAATACACCGTTGGCATCTACATAAGTAGCCAATCCACCTGCGATTCCTGCAATATATCCGGGAATATCTGAAGCATCATGAGTTACACCGGTAAACGATTGGGTTGCTATATCAAATTGATGAAGAATAGCAGAAGGGTTAGGATCATGAGAGAATAACCAGAGATATGGTCCACCAGCTGACCATGGATCATAAGCGCTACCATATACATTTTGGACAACAGGATTAATGTTACCATATATTTGTGCGCCATCCATAGTAACAGCACCCAGTTCATTCCAGTTTCCAATCCAGAAGCCACCATTGCCGCCATCAAGTTCGGGATCATAAGCAATATGACGCACACCAGTAATACTATCACAGATTACAGGAATTGTTCCTATATTTGTCTGTGCTTCAAGGTCCATAATGTTAATAGTCATAGTAGCAGGGCTACCGTAGAAATATGTGCCGTCATAAGCCATATCACGAATCTGTGATGCGCCTCCAATGTCGAAGGATTCTACAAAAGCTCCATCCATATCATACTTATAGAAGCCTGTATAACCTGCCCGCCAGTCACATGTAAAGATGTGTTCGTTATTAGTTTCAATTCCTGGTTGACCGTTAGCCTGACAATTAAAAGAGCCCAGAATGTCCCACAAGTCTCTGTTCTGTGAGATAATAAAGTTATTATTGCTTATTGGTGACACATCATTGAAGATAATTTCTCTTTCTACCTTAACCTTATCTGCTGCAAAAAGCAAATTTCCGCAAAGAAGAAACATAATAAATAAAGTAATTAGAGTTTTTTTCATTTTTTCTCCTTTATTAATAATTAATTAAACTAGCAAATTTCCGTAGTGATAGTAAAAAATTAAAAAAATCATTTTCGAAATTACTTTTGCTTCACTTTTCTTCGAAATCATATTTCATTTTTTCCATTCAACACATTAATTAGAAAATCAATTTTTCTAAACAACTTGCAATTTGCAAAAAAACATCTTTTCTGGCAAATAATAAATAATTTAATTTAATCAGACTCATTGATCTTCATCATTCTTAAAAAGGAATATTTCTTCCCCTTCCTTTTGCATTCCAAGTTCGCGAGCTTTTTTTTCCCAGGTTTTTGCGTCATTCAAAAGTTTGTTGTTCTCCTCCTTAAGACGCAGGTTTTCCTGCTCCAAGAGGTCAATATTTGCTTTTAATTCGGCATGCTGTTTCTTGATCAGAAATTTCCTGAAGAAACTGGAATTATCGAAAAAGAAAATGTAAATAAGAAGAATTGCGATTATTATGTAATAGATCGATTTTTTTTTATTGAATTCTGGAATTTTCATTTATAATCCAGAATTATCGTATGTGACTTTGCAAAATCTTCTTCTGTCAGTTTAATTTCATTTGCTGAAATCTGTTTATAATCATCTACCAATTTCAGATATTCTTCGATGGTGGCTATTGGAAAATCGAGAACCGGTGTTTTATAATGCATGGGAAAGACAATGGTTGGTTTTATCATCTCAACGATCGTTTTTGCTGTTTTTGCATCGATAGTGTAGAATCCGCCAACAGGAATAAAAAGCACATCTATTCTACCTAATTTACCGATCATCTCCGCAGTACAAATATGACCCAGATCTCCACAATGAAGAAAAGTTTTTCCCGATATAGTGAATTTCATTAATAGATTACTTCCGCGTTCACTACCCCGGGTTTCATCGTGCCAAACCGGAAAGGTTTCGATCTTTACACCTTGAATTTCAAAATTACCTTCGGTATTTACAACTTGAGGATTCCCTTTTATAAGCTGGATGTTGTTGTGATCAAAATGATCGTGCGAAGAGAGAACAATATCGGCAGTTTCATTTTCGGGCATGGGATATCCGATGTCTGTAAAAGGATCGGTGATAATGGACACTTTTTCATTCCATATCTTCCACATGCTGTGTCCAAACCATTTAATATTGATCATAAAACCTCCTGTTAATTACTTCAGTAACAATTTAGCCAGAAAGCTTTTTCTGATGTAAACTGCATGATGCGGACAAAATTCATGGCAACACATACACTTGATGCATTTACTGTAATCGATCTCTGGTGCTG
>CBFDCX010000123.1:0-5687 GCA_965603415.1 uncultured bacterium | reverse complement strand
CTTCTTTTCCGTTTTTCATGTTTCTCACCAGTACTTCATGCTCTTCAATGTAGATCGAAGTAAGGGTATCTTCACGAGCTACTTTTTCACTCAAGATAATTGCATCTTCGTAGTTATAACCATACCAGGGCATAAATGCCACAAGCATATTACGGCCCAAAGCAAGCCTGTCATCAATAATTGCAGGACCATCTGAAATGATATTGCCTTTCTTGACCTTTTTGCCTTTTTTTACTGAAGGTCTCTGGTTCATGGAAGTATCCTGGTTGGAACGGGCAAATTTCTTCAGATAGATCCTGTTTTGAGTACCCAGGTCAAGAATGCTGTCGTCGGGATTTTCCCGTTTAATATCGATGTAAGAGCTGGTAACTTTTGTAACAACTCCATCATAGGGTGCAGTGGCAACCGCGCCGCTATCCTTGGCAATGATGCTTTCCATTCCTGTTCCCACGATTGGAACTTCCGGATTGATCAAAGGTACAGCCTGACGCTGCATATTCGAACCCATAAGGGCACGGTTAGCATCATCATGTTCCAGAAACGGAATAAGTGAAGCCGAAGCAGACACAACCTGTTGTGGAGACACATCCATAAATTGAACTTCTTCGGGATTAACTTGCAGGAATTCACCTTTATAACGAGCGAAAACTAGTTTGTCTATTATTTGGAGATTTTCATTATAATTTACATTAGCCTGTGCGATTATGAATTTTTCTTCTTGATAAGCATTGAGATATTCAACGGTAGAAGTGATCTTACCATTATCAATTTTAATATAGGGAGTCTCCAGGAATCCTAATTCACTTACTCTGGCAAACATAGCTGGAGAAGATATCAGACCTATATTAGGCCCTTCCGGTGTTTCAATTGGGCAGATACGCCCGTAATGGGAATAGTGAACGTCACGCACTTCAAAACCGGCACGTTCTCTTGTTAGTCCACCGGGTCCCAGTGCAGATAATCTTCTTTTATGAGTAATTGCCGTAAGTGGATTAATCTGTTCCATGAATTGTGAAAGCTGCCCGGTAAGGAAAAAGGCTTGAACTACTGCGATAAGTGCATTGCTGTTTATCAAGTCGTGAATTGTTACTTCATCTGCATTAGCAATAGACATTCTTTCTATTGCTGTTCTGGCTACTCTGGAAAGACCTATCTGGTATTGTTCATTCAATAACTCTCCAACCGTTCGGACTCTTCTGTTTGCTAAATGGTCGATATCATCTATCACTTCTTCATCTTTGTAGACAGCTATAATTTTTTCAATAATAGCAATAAAATCTTCTTTGGTCAGAATATGAGTGTCTGGATCTATATCTAATCCTAAACGGGAATTAAGTTTATAACGACCAACCTTACCAAGATTGTAACGCCTTTCATTGAAGAACATTCTGTTAAACAGATCGAGTGCGATCTCGTAGGAAGGTTCTTCACCCGGACGAATTAGCGTATAAATTTTCTTAAGGGCTTCTTCCTGGTTAGTGGTTTGATCTTTAGCGATGGTTTGCTCGAGTATTTTTTTAGTAATTTCAGATTCTCGGTTGATGACCGTGATAGTTTTAATTCCACCTTCGATCATCGCCTCAATCTCATCTTCACCGATCTCAGTTGCAGCTTCAAATAATACTTCACCCGTTTCAGTATTAAAGACATCGCTGAATAAGAACCTGTCTTTTGAATCCTTAACTTTGATATCTTCTTTTTGATAAAAATAGTTTCGTAAGTCATCATTTGTAGAAAGTCCAATTGCTCTGAGAAGTACGGTAGCAGGAAGTTTTCTTCTTTTGTCTATGAGAACAAACATAGCGTCATAGCTGTCCATATTAAATTCCAGCCAGGAACCATTGTAAGGGATCAACTTTGCGGAGTACAATATCTTTCCACTGGTATGTTTGGTCTCGCTGAAAAAGATACCCGGAGAGCGGTGTAACTGGCTTATAATAACTCTTTCGGCACCATTAATAATGAAAGTTCCCTGATTGGTTACAAGGGGTATTTCACCCAGGAATACATCCTGTTCTATAGTACTTTTGACTCTTTTTTCACCTGTTTCTTTCAGAATTTCCTCATCATTGATGATCAGTCTCATACGAGCTTTAACGGGAGCCTGGTATGAGAGATTTCGTTCAATACACTCTTCTGTAGAATATTTTTCCTTCAGAACAACGTAATCGATGTATTCAAGACAATAAATTCCTTTCTGATCTTCTAAAGGAAAGATCGAAGTAAGAACAGCTTGTAAACCCTTGTTCATTCTTTTTTGGGGATGCACTTCTTTCTGCAGAAATGCTTCGAAAGAATCAATTTGCATAGAGAGCAAATTGGGAACCTGAATGAATGGAAGACCAGCTTGTTCTGCTTTCTTACTAATACGGGAATAACTTTTAATTTCCAAAAGCTATGCTCCTTTTTTTTAAAATCCCAAGAAAAAATCGATAAATTTATCGGCATTAAATAAAGGTAACGGAAGTGAGCATTTTTCTCACTTCCGTTAAACTGGTTTCGATTATTTGATTTCTACTGCTCCACCAACTTCTTCGATTTTAGCTTTAACAGATTCGGCTTCTTCTTTGGGAACACCTTGCACGATTGGATTTGGTGCGCCATCAACTAGATCTTTAGCTTCTTTCAATCCTAATTTGGTGATAGCACGAACAACTTTGATAACCTGAATCTTCTTCGCACCTGAGCTTGCCAGGATCACGTTAAATTCAGTTTTTTCTTCAGCAGCATCAGCACTTGCTGTAGCACCGGGAGCAGCGACAGCAACGGGTGCAGCGGCTGTGACGCCAAAAAGCTCTTCCAATTCCTTTACAAGTTCAGAAAGCTCTATTACGCTCATTTCTTTAATAATATCGATAACTTGTTGCTTCTTATCAGCCATTATTTCCTCCGATTATATTTTATTATTTTTTTTCTTCCTGCATTTTTGCAATTGCATCGACAGCATAAACAAATTTTTTCAGGATGCCATTAAGTACTCCCACAAATCCTGTGACAGGAGCATTGAAACCTTGAAGAATCCTAGAAATAAGAACTTCTTTGCTTGGTAGTTTAGCAAGCTGTTCCAGTTCGGATGCTTCCATAACTTTACCATCAACCAGACCAAGTTTGAAACTCGGAAAATCCTTGTCTTCCATTATTTCTTTTCTAAATTTTGCCAATTCACGAGCAGGCGCCACTTCATCAACAGTTGTGGTAGCTATCGCAGTAGAACCCACCAGTTGAGAATCCAGTTCGGAAATTCCCAAATCATTCAGAGCAAGTTTGATGAAAGTGTTTTTAGAAATAAAGTAATCAACCTCAGCGTTACGCATTCTGTTACGAAGTTCATCAACTTCTTCAATATTGATGCCTTTATAGTCGATAAGCACAATTGATTTGGCATTTTGGAGTCTTTCTTTCACTTTCTTTACTTCATCGATCTTATAAGCTTGTACCATAATCTGCTCCTACTTCTTTGCTTCCAGGGACACAGCGCTAACATCCAGTTTTATACCAGGTCCCATAGTTGATGTTATTGAAATACTCTTGATGAAAACACCTTTTAAGGCAGCAGGTCTCTCACGCAGTATGGCAAAGATAACAGTCATGATGTTTTCTTTGAGCTTTTTAGCTTCGAAGCTTAATTTACCAGCCATAATGTGAAGGTTGGAAAATTTATCAATTCTGTAAGTTACCTTCCCGCCTTTAGAATCTTCAACTGCTTTTTTAATGTCCATGGTAACTGTACCAACTTTTGGATTTGGCATCAAACCACGAGGTCCAAGGACACGACCCAGGCGTCCGACCTTACCCATTAAATTTGGTGTGGCGATAACCACATCAAAATCTATCCAGCCAGACTGGATCTTTTCGATGAATTCATCTACTCCCACATAGTCAGCACCTGCTTCTTTTGCTTCATTTTCTTTTTCACCTTCGGCAAATACGAGAACTTTCAACTTCTTTCCGCTGCCATGCGGTAAAACAACAGAGTTCCTGATTTGTTGATCAGCTTTACGAGGGTCGACACCTAAATTCATATGAACTTCGACTGTTTCATCAAATTTCGTCTTCGGAAAATTCTTAAGTAACTTAATGCCTTCATCGAGCCCATATTTCTTTTGTTTGTCGATCATCTCATGAGCTTCTTGGTACCTTTTACTTGTCATTTACACTCCTTATTGATAATCTCCTGCTTTCAATATGGTTTAGGTGGAAGTTTAATCTTCTACCAGAACGCCCATATTTCTTGCAGTACCTTCTATCATACGCATAGCACCTTTCATATCGTATGCGTTGAGATCTTTCATCTTAATTTCGGCGATCTTTTTAACTTGTTTTTTGGTGATTGTTCCCACTTTTTCTCGGTTAGGTTCACCTGAACCTTTTGCCAGACCTGCTTCCTTTTTAATAAGAACAGCGGCAGGGGGAGTTTTAATTTCAAATGTATAAGATTTATTTTTTTTAACATAGATAACCACAGGGAAGATCATTCCCGGGGAATCCTTTGTCTTATCGTTGAAAGCTTTACAGAATTCACCGATGTTGATTCCTGCCTGCCCCAATGCGGGACCTACAGGAGGAGCCGGGGTTGCCTGTCCGGCTGGAAGTTGTAATTTAACTACATGTTCTACATCTTTAGGTTTTGCCATTTCTTCCTCTGAATTAAAGAATTTCTACTTGCTCTGCTTTAACTTCTACCGGTGTAACTCTTCCGAATACTGTAACCTTAATGGTCATTTTCTGTTTATCATCACTTATCTTTTCAATAACACCATCAAAGTCACTGAACGGGCCGGATGTGATCCTGACCATATCCCCGGAAATAAAAGTATATTCCTGTTTTTCGTCCTTATCACGATCCGCAATACCGAGCAGTTTATTAACTTCGTTCTCTGTAAGGGGTTGAGGTTTTTTACCTGATCCCAGAAAATGGGTAACACCCGGAAGACCAACAATGAATGTATAGATTTCGGGAGTTAGATCAGCTTCTAAGATAATATAACTATTAAATAATTTTTTCTCACGTTCAACTTTCTTCCCGTCACGAATATGAAATGTCTTCTGGGTAGGAATGAGTATCTGACCGATCTTCTCTTCAAGATCGTTACCCTGAATTCTTCTTGTAATCGCTTCTTTTATTTTAAATTCCTGGGAAGCATAAGTGTGAATTACATACCATTTCATGAGATTAACCTTTGAATAACAGTTTCCTGATGAGTAAACCGAAACCGGCATCAATTATGGATAAAAAAATCGCAACAATTGTTGACATTACGATTACTACTGTCGTACCTTCTTTCAAATCTGCCTTGGTAGGCCAACTTACATACGACAATTCGGTTCTCACATTTTTAAAAAACGTAAATATTTTTTTAAACATTTTATGCTCACTTTTTAAGATAATGGCAGGCCCGGCAGGACTTGAACCCGCAACCCCCGGTTTTGGAGACCGGTGCTCTACCAATTGAGCTACAAGCCTGCAAATTTTTTACCTGGTTTGTTTATGTTCTGTATGTTTTCTGCATTTTGGGCAGAATTTTTTATAAACAACTCGCTCAGGATGATTTCTTCTATCCTTTGTAGTAGAATAGTTCCTGTTTTTACATACTTCACAAGCTAAAACAATTATTTCTCTCATTCTGAAACCTTATTCAACAACGTCGCTAACGACGCCGGCACCGATCGTTCTGCCGCCTTCACGG
>CBFDCX010000122.1:0-5740 GCA_965603415.1 uncultured bacterium | reverse complement strand
TCGCGGGTGCCCGAACCCATCAGAATTACATACTCCAGCGTCTCCTGGTTTGATACGTATAATGAATCCAAATAGCTCTTAATTGCTACATAATCACCTATTTGTCCATATCCATCAAAAATGTTCGCCTGAGTTTCTAGTGAACAAACCAGAGCAGAATGCAAGTTTTTCAGTTCTTGCGCTTGAGCTTCAAATACTCCCTGCTCAGGATAGATGATTATACACTCGATACCTTCTCTTTCACGTGAAGGAATTTTCGGTAATCTCCTTAAAAAATTCTCTACGCGTTCAGCAGTACTTAAGTTTTTTACTTCGTTCAATCTTAAAGGTTCATTGGCATATTCACCGCTAATTGTAAGCCAGAATATCTTTTTCTCTGAATGTTGGATTAATCCGGGAGATTCATAATTTTCTCTGAAAAAGAAGATCCTGTCACCTTTATCAAATGACCCATCGTTACCATCTTCAATATAAACAGGAACTTCTTTAAGTTTGAAAAAATATTGTTGCGGATCATCAGCTAAGATTTCTCGGTACATTGTAAGAATACGCACAGAAGCCGGATCACAAAAAGAAGGAAGCTGGGAAAGTTCTTCAAAGGTTAATTCATACAATCCATCCTGTGGAAGTTCAAATTTATACCAGAAATCGGATTTCTCGAACGGTATCGAATTGATCTTCCTAGAAGTTCTGGTTTTCCAGTATTTGGCTGATTGATAGTTTAAAATAAAATCTTGGTATACATTTTCAAATTTACCTGTAAGCTGGTTATGAAATGATGTGTCTCCTGTAATATCAATTTGAAGTACTATTTCATCGCAATAAGTTAATTCACGCGAAGCTGCATTATAATTAAAAGGCGAGAATTTAATGGGAATCACAGTAAAAAATCCTGCTCGTGTTTCTTCCTGTACTTGAATCATTTCATCTCTTTTGTGGGAGTAGAGATCTTGATCGATCTTATAAATATAATCAAAAGTTTTTCCACCTTTTCGGATAATTGGAACAGGCACAACAGGCTTGATGAGCATTTTTCTTTGTATGTTTTTCGAAAGAACCTTAGTTTTAATAAGTCCATTAGGAGGTATAGCAATATTCAGCATTTTAAGTGGCATATCAGGAGCACCCAATAAACCTTCTCCTGTCCAATCTAACACATTAATATATGTAAAGTTGCTGCCCTCTTCAATTGTCATATTATCCAATGTAATTTTTACCACAATCCTGTTGGAAGTTTCTTCCAGAACATGTACTCCTGCGCTCAGCAAAGAAAAAGATAGAAGCAGAAATACGAACACCTTGAACCTCATTTATCCTCCATTGATAATAATATCACAAATTACAAATCAAATATCTTTTCATATCTTCCAATGTCAACAAAATGTATTTTTCATAAAGATGTATACTAAATATAGCAATGAGTGTATTTGATATTTAATTTACTTAATAAATAATATATGAATAAATTCCTTAATTCTCAATAAGATTATAAGTATAAAATTATCAGGTAAACGAAGTTCATTATGTGATGTGGGAATAACGCATTCTTCCTAAAATATGACAAAAAAAGTTTATTTTGAAGGAGAGTATAACAATTTTTTTATATTGACTTCCAGTTATACAATGCAGAAAAGGTTTTGTTTACATTAAAATAAAGTTGGAGGAGTATTAATGAAAAAGATTTTATTAATAATGGTTCTGGTGTCTCTTTTCAGTATTGCTGTTTTTGCAGAAACATCTAAAATGGCATATATCGACACGGATAAAATTATGATGACCAGTTCTGAAACCCAGGAAGCGCAAACCATCCTGATGAACGAAAAGCAGAAATGGGAGCAGGAAATCACTGATATCGAAGCTGAGATCAATGCCTTGATTGCTGACTATGAAAGCAAGAAAATGATCCTGACCGAATCAGGAAAACTAGAAGCTGAAGAAAAGATCATGGAACTCGATCAGCAACGAAAAACAAAGATCGAAGAAATTTTTGGTGAGAATGGAAAATTCTTTCAGAAGCAGAATGAACTTTTGGAACCAATTCTGAATAAACTTAAAATTGTTATCGAAAAAGTGGCAGTAGAAAATAACTATACCGTTATCTTCGATGCTGCTGCAGGTGGTTTACTTTATGCCAAACCCAGTCTTGATATTACAGATATGATCATGGATGAATTGGGTAAAGCTGTAGAAACCGAATAAAAAATAAATGAAAGTATTCGAAGTCACTCTGGTTCCCAAACAGATAGCCAGCCAACTGAAATGTGAAACGGTATTTGTAAGAAAAACCGTTCTCACGAACGTAGCTGAGCTTGCTGAAGCAAATGAAAAATCTGTTTGTTTTTTCGAAAATCCCAAATTTCTGGATGCTTTGAAAGCAACTAAAGCAGGACTTATTTTTGTTCCTACCGACTTCGATACAAAACAAAAGCCAAACACTAATCTTATATTGATAGATAAACCCTATATTAATTTTATGATGCTGGTAAAAACCTGGTTGGAACTAAGTAAGGAAAAACCAGTGGAAAAGATTTCAGACACTGCTGTGGTCAGCAAGAAAGCTACTTTGGGCAGGAATGTTAATCTTGGGCATAATTGCGTCATTGAAGATAACGTGAAAATAGGAAAGAACACTACAATCGAAAGTAATTCGGTTATCAGGAAAAATGTTCAGATAGGAGAAAACTGCCATATCTTTCCCAATACTACGATCTATGAAGACTGTGTTCTAAAGGATAATGTGGTCATTCATTCCGGCTGCGTTATCGGTGCAGATGGTTTTGGTTATCTTCTTCATGAAGGTGTTCAAAACAAGATTCCACAAGTGGGAAATGTGATAATCGAGGATGATGTGGAAGTGGGTGCTTGTTCTTGTATAGACCGAGCCACCATTGGTTCCACAATTATAGGAAAAGGAACAAAAATAGATAATCTTGTTCAAGTGGGACATAATTGCAAGATCGGAGAGAATTCCATTCTTTGTGCCCAGGTGGGTCTTGCCGGCAGTACCGAGATCGGGGATGTGGTTTACCTGGCGGGTCAAGTGGGAGTAGCAGGTCATCTTAAGATAGATGACGGTGCTATGGTAGGCGCCCAATCCGGCGTGAGTAATTCTGTCCCAAAAAAAGCGAAATATTTTGGTACACCAGCCATTGACGCCGGACTGAAAAAACGAATATTAGCTTCGGAAAAACAAATTCCTATTATTGTAAAACATTATAATAAAATCATGAAAAACGAAAAGGTTAAAAAATGAAGGAATTCAAGAAGACCATAAAAAAGGAAGTAAATCTCAGGGGTGTGGGTCTTCATTCGGGAGAAATTTCCACCATAACTTTCAAACCAGCTGGTAAAGATGAAGGGATTATATTTATTCGAACAGACATTGAAGGTCATCCGGAGATTCCTGCAGACATAGATCATGTAATAGATATTTCCCGCGGTACAACTATCGGCTACAAAAAAGCTACTGTTGCTACTATTGAACACGTTCTTGCTGCTATCAAGGGATTGAACATCGACAATATTCGCATAGAAGTTACAGGTCCGGAAGTACCAGTTGCCGATGGTAGTTCAATTGTTTTTTTGAAACTTCTAAAAAAAGCTGGAATTGAGGATCAAGATTCTGAACGTGACTATCTGGAATTTGATAAGGCAGTTTCCTATTCTTCTCCTGCCGATAATGTAGATATTGTAATTACTCCTGCTGACAGCCTGCAAGTAACTTTTATGGTAGATTACCAGCAGAAAGCACTGGGAACACAATATACATGGATGCCCGATCTTAGTTATTTTGAAAAAGATTTTGCATCTGCCCGTACTTTCTGTTTCCTGCATGAAATAATAATGTTGAAAGAAGCAGGACTTATCAAAGGTGGATCTCTTGATAATGCACTGGTTGTAGCCGATCCTGAAACACCTGAAGAAGAGATAGTAAGGCTGAAAAAGATATTTGGCTATAAAGACGAGATCACAATAGGTGCAGACGGCATTTTGAATCATGTTTCGCTACGATATTATAATGAATTTGTGCGACATAAAGTAGTAGACCTTATAGGTGATATTGCACTTCTGGGTGTTCCTATTAAAGGACACATATTGGCTGCTCGTTCCGGTCATAAAACAAATGTGGAACTTGTAAAAAAGCTGCGCAAACTTCACAAAAAGCAGGAACTACAGAAGATATACCAGAAAAAGAAACTGGAAGATGTAGTATTTGATATTAATGCTATCCAGAAGATACTCCCTCACCGTTATCCTTTCCTGCTTGTTGACAAAATAGTAGAATTTGATACTGGTGAAAGTATTGTGGGCATTAAAAACGTAACTATCAACGAGCCATTTTTTCAGGGACATTTTCCAAATCATCCTGTAATGCCGGGTGTTCTTATAGTGGAAGCAATGGCACAAACCGGCGGCATTATGTTGCTTTATGCTCTAGAAGATCCTGAAGAATTCGTGGCTTATTTTGCATCTATCGATAATGTGAAATTCCGAAAGCCCGTATCTCCAGGAGATACATTAAGATTTGAAATGAAAGTTATCTCCATGAAACGTGGACTAGCAAAAATGCATGGTGATGCTTATGTGGAAAATACTAAAGTGTGCGAAGGTGATTTTTTGGCAAAAGTGATGAAAAAATAGAGGTAGGATGTCCAAGATACATTCAACTGTCGTAATCTCTCCTGAAGCTGTAATTGGTGACAACTGTGAGATTGGCCCATTTTGTATTATCAAGCCAAACGTAAAACTTGGTAACAACAATATTCTCATGAGTAATGTTGTGTTAGATGGCAATACTACTATTGGGGACGGAAACAAGTTTTACCATTCAGCAGTAATAGGTTCCGATTCACAGGATTTGAAAGCTAAAGACGAACCCTACCAGTTGATAATTGGTAATAATAATACATTCAGAGAATTTTGTACTGTTAATAAATCTGCTACAATGGATGAACATACCACCATAGGTAACAACTGTCTTTTAATGGCTTATTCTCATGTAGCACATAATTGTCAGATAGGAAATAATGTGATAATGGCCAATGCCGTAAATCTGGCAGGACATTGCCATCTACAAGATTATGTAATTGTGGGTGGTATGACTGCAATTGCTCAATTCGTTCAAATTGGAGTATTTGCCTTTGTTGGTGGAGTCAGCGGAGTAAAAAAAGATATTCCTCCTTATACAAGAGGTATTGGTCTTCCATACAAAATCGAAGGACTGAACGTTATTGGCTTGCAGAGAAAGGGATTTACGCCAGAACAGCAACAGTCAATTAAAGATATTTACAGGATATTTTACAGATCGGGATTGAATGTTTCCCAAGCGATAAAAAAAGCAGAGCAATTAAAGGAATTAACAACGGAACAAAAAATCTTTCTCGATTTTATAAAAAATTCTCGAGTAGGAATTAATCGATACCGGTAATTCAAATTAACTTACTTTGGAAAAACACACCATTAAAACACTGTTTTTTTTAAGATTCACAATTTAACAATAGTTCAAAGTAAATTAATAGTATAATAATAAAAAAAGGCTGCTCATGTAAATGAACAGCCTGAAAACAAAATGGATTCTCGTTTATTATTTTCTTGTACTTTTGCTGCCTAATTTCTTCTGTCTTTTATTAAAGTGCTCCACCATTAGCGGGCTGGCTACAAAGATGGAGGAATAAGTTCCTACTACCACACCGATGAGAATGGCAAAGGCAAAATCGTGAATCACCGTTCCCCCAAACAT
>CBFDCX010000121.1:0-5741 GCA_965603415.1 uncultured bacterium | reverse complement strand
GGTAACCTGAATTCCGAAACTGGAAAAGAGATCATGGAGCTTTTTACAAAACTGAACAAAGAAGGAACAACCATTATTCAGGTAACTCACTCAAAAGAAAAAGCTGCTTATGGTACACGTATAATAAACCTGTTAGATGGAAGAATTGTAATTTAATAAGGATTAATGCATGTTTAAGAATTATATTAAAGTAGCATTTCGAAGTTTATTCCGACAAAAAACTTATTCGTTTATTAATATCTTTGGTTTTGCCATTGGTTTAGCTGTTTGTCTTATTATCTCTTTTTATGTGATCGATGATCTGACCTACGATCGCTTTCATGATAACGCCGAAAATATTTACCACCTACTTACAGTGGATAATTCGGAAAATGAAGGTGCTCTCAGCTATTCTATCACTTCGGGTCCATTGATGGCAACCATAGCAGAGAATATTCCTGAGATAGAAGCAGCCACCAGAATCACATCTTTTGGCCAAGTTGGATTTGGTAGAGTTTTGGAAGAAGGTGAAGAGCAGATTGATGATAGAAACAATGTGCTTTGTCTGGTGGGAGATACCGATTTTTTCAATGTTTTCGATTTTGAAATTCTGGCTGGAGATATGGAAAATCCACTAGAGGATCTGAATGGTATCTATATTACACCGACTGTAGCTGAGACTCTTTTTCCAGGTGAAGATCCGATTGGTCAACCGATCCTGGCTGGTAGAATGCCCGAAGCTTATATTGCAGGAATTGTGCAGGAATGCCCGGTGAATTCGCATTTGCAATATGAAGCAATCGTACCTTTGAATATTCAGAATAATCCTGTCTGGTGGGATAGTTGGGAGAACCTGGCTCTCATCGGATACTTCCGTATCAATGAAAATGCTGATCCTGCCTTTGTGAAAAGCAAGCTAATAACCTACGCTGCAGAAGCAGGTTTTGCCGAAGTCTTCAAGCCGGATATGCAACCGCTTTTAGATGTCCATCTGGATTCTGCTCATTTGCGCTATGATTTTGTGAATTTTGGCAAGAATGATAGAATGAAGGTTTATACTCTGGGAATTATTGCTATCCTCATTCTGGTCATTGCCTCCATAAATTTCATCAATCTTTCCAGTGCCCGTGCGGCTCGTAGAGCACGTGAAGTGGGAATGAGGAAGATCGTGGGTGGCAACAAGACTCAATTATTCCTGCAATTTCTTGGTGAGTCGATAATTATTACGTTGATCGCTGTCATCATAGCTTTGGCGTTATTTGAAATTGCTCTGCCGCATCTGAATAATTTTTTGCAGAAGAATCTGAGTTTTAATTTGATAGAAAATTACGCATTCACTTTATTGATCATCGCGATTTCCTTAACAGTTGGTGTTTTAGCTGGCATTTATCCAGCTCTGGTGCTGGCCAATTTTCAGCCGATTTCTGTTTTATCCGGGAATTTTGTAACGAGTTCGAAAGGTGTTTTATTGCGTAGAATTTTGGTAGTTGGCCAGTTTGCCGTATCTATTGCGCTGATCATTTCGGTGTTCATCGTGCTGCAGCAAATCCAATATCTCAATTCTATCGATCTGGGTTACAATCGTGAAAACGTGGTGGTTGTTCCCAACTTCAATAACGAAAACGGAGCTTTATTGCAGCAAAAAATTGAAGATCTCAGTTTTGTGGAAAGCACAGGGGTGATCAGTAATATGCCGGGTGGAACTCTGGTTCGTTTGGAAGCTATTCCCGAAGGTTATGACGAAGCAGACGGAATGATGTTTGATCGTTTGATGATCGACAACGACCTGGTGGAAACTTTGCAGTTCTCTGTTTTAGATGGACGGGATTTCTCCAGTGATTTCCCATCAGATATTCAAGATGCAGCTTTGATCAATGAATCGGCAGTAAAAGCTTTGGGTTGGGACGATCCGATAGGAAAAACAATTACTCTGATCGATGAGAATGAAGCACGACTTCTCAAGACAATTGTCGGTGTGATCAAAGATGTGAACCTGACTACAGCCAGAAGAAAAGTGAATCCCATGGTTTTGGTGCATACAGATCAATTTTCCCCCAGAATTCTGGTGAAATTAAAGCCAGGAAATAACGAATCAGCCTTAGAAGAAATTAATCGAATTTTCGAGGAAATCTATCCTGATGCAAACGTTAATTTCTTGTTTTTTAATGAATTCTTTAACTTCCAGTTCCGTCAGGATCAAGCTTTTGCTGTAAATATTGCAGTATTTTCAATTCTTGCCATACTCATAGCCTGCCTGGGTTTATTCGGTCTTGCTTCTTTTGCCACGCAACAGCGTATGCGGGAAGTTGCGATCCGTAAAGTGATGGGTTCATCGGTACGATCTATTGTTTTCCTGTTGGCCAAAGAGTTCACTCGCTGGGTAATATTTGCCAATTTGATAGCCTGGCCGCTTGCCTGGTTTGCCATGAACAACTGGCTGCAGAATTTTGTTTATCGCACCAATATGAATTTACTGATTTTCGTTGGTTCCGGATTAGCAGCTCTCATCATCGCTTTTGTTACTATTAGTTTTCAAACGATCAAAGCAGCCAATATTAATCCGGTCAGGGCTTTACAGTATGAGTAAGGAGTCGGCTTTGAGAATGACAAAAGAATAGGAGAATATATGGTTTTTGATAAGAATTTTGAAGAACAATGGTTAGGTAAACTTCAAATTGGTCTAAAGAAGATCGGTAAAGCAGATTTGTTTAACGAGCTTACAAAAGATAAAGGTGAGCAACCTCTTCTGAAATGGACAGAAAACCTGATGAAAAAGTTAAAAGAGAATCTTGCTCAAGACGAGATCAACGAAGTGATGATAGGTTGTGCCTGTATTACCTCCAAAGATTATCTTGAAAATATCCGCAATGAATATGCAAAAACTAAAGACCTGAAGAAAGCTCATGCAATGCTTCAGGAAGCGTTTGAGAAATTTATCAGGCAATATAAAAATCTCGATGATGAACAGATGGACATCTTGCGGAAAAAAGATTGGGGAAGTGCCGGAAAACTCGAAGGAAATACAATTTTATCTACCAAGATCCCAAAAGAATTTCACAAATATTTCCAAACAACAGACGCACAAAAAAAGAAATATTATTATTGTCACTGTCCCAGAATCAGAGACTTGTTCTTAAATAACGAAAAACCACTAGATGTAAATTACTGCTATTGCAGTGCTGGTTTTACTAAAGACATTTGGGAGTATATCCTTCAGAAAAAAGTCCAGGTAGAGATTATAGAATCACTGATGAAAGGTGATGAAGTCTGCAAGATCGCAATCTATATTTAAGGGGTTATTAATGTTTAGAAATTATATTAAGATCGCACTAAGAAACATTCTTCGACAAAAAGTGTATTCATTTATAAATATATCCGGACTTGCAGTTGGAATGGCAGTTTGCATCATTATTCTTATGTGGATACATACAGAAATAACTTATGACAGATTTAACGAGAATCTGGATGATATTTATTTGGTTACAAATTACACAATGTTTGGTGAACGAAGAAGTTTCGGAACCGGAAATGTTCCTGCAATAGGTCCTGCATTGAAAGCTGAATATCCCGAGATCATTAATTCCACAAGATTAAACAACAGCCATGCGGAATATCTCTTAACTTATAATGAAAAACCATTCAAAGAAAGAATTAAATTTGCTGATCCATCCATTTTTGAAATGTTCTCGTTCCCTTTTGTTCAAGGGAATCATGAAACAGCCCTTTATGATCCTCATACAATTCTGATCTCAGAAGATATTGCCAAAAAACATTTTAAAGGGAGAAATATTGTTGGTGAAACGATCCTTTTTGATAATCAATATCACCTCACAGTTGGAGGAATATTTAAAAATATCCCCGAAAATTCATCGCTTCGATTTGATATTGTAATACCAGTTGAATTCTTAAATGAATTATGGAATAAAGATGCAACAAAAACCTGGTATAATTTGTCGTATATAACTTATATTCAACTTGAAGAAGGAACTGATTCTAAACCTGTTAAAGAAAAAATAAAAAATCGGATCAAGGATTCACGTCCGGAATCAAATACGGAAGTCTCATTATACCCATTTTCAAAATTACATTTATTCCTGTATGGTTACCTTGGTATGGTCATCCTGTTTTCATACATTGCTGTAATAATTCTGGTAATTGCCTGCATCAATTTTATGAATCTGACAACAGCTCGTTCTGCCAGACGAGCAAGAGAAGTGGGACTTCGGAAAGTGGTTGGCGGTAACAGAAAGCAGATAATGATGCAATTTTTCAGTGAATCAATTATTTTATCCTTCTTTGCGCTCTTTGTCGCAATTGTTTTGGTAGAATTGTTCTTACCCGTATTCAATAATATCTTACAAAAAAATATTGCATTTGATCTCTCCAATGGATTCATACTCTGGGGAATTCCTGCAATTACCATTTTAACCGGGATCATCTCAGGAATTTATCCGGCAATAATTCTCTCTTCACATGAACCTACTACTGTTCTGAAAAGTGGTGGTTTCTTAGGTGGAAGTAAATCTACATCACGAAAAGGACTTGTGGTTTTTCAATTTGTTGTTTCTATAGTTCTTATAATAAGTATTATTGTAATATTCAAACAAACCAGGTTTATGATGAATAAAAACCTGGGATTTGATAAAGAGCATCTTATTTACATAAAATTAGAAGGTGATCTGAAAAATAATTATCAAGCTATTAAGAATGATCTGCTTCAGAATAAAAATATTCTAAGTGCTACGGCATCATCTCGACTTCCTACCGGTATTTATCAAAATGGATCAGATTGGAAATGGGATGGTATCGACGAGAACTTAAATCCGCTTGTTACTAATTTAAATGTTGATTACGATTATTTGACGACCATGAAACTGGAAATGAAACAAGGTGAGTTCTTTTCAGAAAAATATCCGGTTGATTCTCCAAATATAATTATTAATGAGAGTTATATCGAAACAACCAATCTTAATGATCCTATTGGAACATCAATATTTAGGAAAGGGATAGATTCCTATAATGTGATCGGAGTTGTTAAAGATTTTCATTTTAAACCTGTGAGTAACAAAATCGAACCGCTTTTCATTTTTTGTTCTACAGAGCATTGGGGGTACAATTACTTAACATTAAGAATTGATAACACAGATGTTGAGGAAACTATTGCAGATATAAAGAAAATTACACAGAAACACAATCCAGATTTCCCATTTGAATTTCATTTTATGGAAGATGACTTCGAAGCAATGTATCGCAGATCAAAGCGAATAGAATCTCTTTTGGGTAGTTTTGCGGTTTTAGCAATTTTTATTTCCTGCCTTGGTCTGTATGGGCTTTCATCCTATATGATAGAACAAAGAACCAAAGAGATCGGGATTAGAAAAATTCACGGAGCAACTGTGATGCGCATTGTGAAATTACTTACTGCTGATTTTACTAAATCGATTCTTATTGCAAATGCAATTGGTTGGGTATTAGCATTTTTATTAATGGAATTACTTCTCCGTAATTTTCCGTACAAAATAAAATTGAATATCTGGATTTTTATTTTACCGGGTCTGGCAACACTCGCTTTGGCATTACTTGTTATAAGTTACCAAACTATTAAAGCAGCAAATTCAGATCCGGTAGATGCATTGAAGTATGAATAAAATTTAGGAGGATAAAATGAGAGAAATTATATTATCAATCCCAACATTAGACGCACAACAGAACCTGGAAATTGATGTGCGTATTAATGGTAAGAAAAAAACCTTAAAATACCG
>CBFDCX010000120.1:0-5768 GCA_965603415.1 uncultured bacterium | reverse complement strand
CGCATGATCCAGACGGATGCTGCCATTAACCAGGGAAACAGCGGTGGTCCACTGGTAAATATTTACGGGGAAGTTGTTGGCATTAATACCTTTATTTTTTCCGAATCAGGTGGTAATATCGGTATAGCTTTTTCCATTCCCATAGATAGAGTAAAAAAGATTGCAGACGAATTAATTCAATACGGCAAAGTACGTGAAATCTGGTTTGGGTTCAAAGTGCAGGATATAAATCCAATGCTTGCTTCTCATTTAGGATTGGAAAGCCTGGATGGTGTTCTGGTCAATTACGTACAAAAAAATAGTCCTTCTCAGAAAGCCGGTCTGCAAAAGATGGATATTATCACAGAGATAAATGGGAATTATGTCAGAACTACCGAAGATGCAGAGATGGCTGTTTCCGATATTTCTGTAGGTGATAAAATGGAATTAAATATTATTCGAGATAAAAAGAAAATGTCACTGGCAATAGATGCAGTAGAATATAAATAATATAGGAGAATTAATGAAGAAATTTGCAATAATCGTTGGGATAATAATTGTGGTAATTGCTCTTATCAGTATTTTTGGTGCGAAGAGCAAAAAGGGGAAAAGCAAAAAAGCCGATACAGTTAAAGCTCATATTGTAGAAGAAGGTTCTATCACTGTTAAGTTGGAAGAAACAGGTGAAATTCAACCTATCCGCGAGATCGAAATAAAATCTAAAGTCAGCGGGAAGATAATTAAATTCTTTGTGGAAGAAGGTAATTATGTAAAAAACGGTGATATAATTGCTTCCATAGAACCCGATTATAATCAGGCAGAGATCATCTACCGTGTAAAAAGCAACATGGAATTATCTGAGATAAGACTGAAGAATGCCCGGCGCGACCTGAAAGATAAACAAGAATTATACCAGGCAAAATATATATCAGAGAATGAACTCAGTCAATATATCGATGCACTAAAAGAAGCGGAAATAAGTTATGATTCTGCAATGCAGCAATATGAATTGATTAAAGAAATCGAAACTGAAGAGAATATTTCGCGCATTGTTTCCACTGCTTCTGGAACTGTAATTCAGAGACCTGTAGAAGAAGGGGAAATGGTAGTATCCAACACAGGTTCATATATGGCTGGTACGGTTATTTTAATACTGGCAGACCTGGAAAGGATGGTTGTGAAATCAAGGATTAATGAAGTGGATATTTCTAAGATTGAAAAAGGAATGAAGGTCAAAATCCAGGTTGATGCATATCCTTATGAAGAATATTCCGGAACCATTACTAAGATTGCAGCCATGGCCATCACCCATAATAATGTGAAAGTATTCCCTGTGGAAATCGAGATAAATAAGGTAGATGAAAAATTGAAACCAGGGATGACCGCTAATATTACAATTATCGGAGAAGAACGAAAAGATATTGTTGTTGTACCTATTCGCTGTATCTTTTCTGATGAAGAAGGACAGGATATTGTATATAAAGTTGTTAATGACACATTAGGTGAAAGTATTACGGTTAAAACAGGGATCAACAACTTCCAACAGGTAGAAATTATCGAAGGTATTGCAGTTGGTGATAGTATTTCCTTTACAGAACCGAAAGATAATAAAGAAGTGGAACTGAATTTCGGAAGACATTAATAATTTCATTTTTATTTAGCTTAGTAAAGGTTTTTAACAGGGAGGATCAGAATGAATAAAGTGAAGATCTGTGTGTTTGTTTCATTCCTGATGATGCTATTATCTTATGTATTATATTCTCAAACCCTGATCGACACTATTCCGCTTGAAGTTACCGAAGATACGATCATCGAGGTATTCGAGAGTAAAGAAACAGGTGAGGTCTTTAAAGTATTTGAAAATAATTTAGGTCACAGGATCCTGGAACAAAGACCCACAACCGATATGTTAGCTCAGGCTTACCAGTATGGACTTCTCTGGCAGAACGGAAAGAGATTACTATTTGATAAAGATGAAAAATTTGTGGATTTCAAAAATAATTATGTTCTTACCGGCAAAAAATTCTGGGATAGAGATCTGAAGGATTTCAAATGGAATTTCAAAAAACACACCTTACTGCAAAGATCATTACTGGCTAATGAAGATACATTAATTATCTATAAAGCCAATGAGTTTATTTTTTTGGAAAATGGGAACATCGTTACCACTAATTTCCGTGATTCATTTGGCACAGAGATTAATGTCTATTCCCCCGATTTCAAATTGACAGAAACATATAATCCTTACATGATGGGTTTCACCGATATAACAATGGCAACCAATGATAAAGTTGTTATCGCAGTTGTATATCCCACCAGAACCCACCGGGATAATATGTTGAAACTTTTGTTCATCAACGCCGAGAATGGTAATCTGCTTTACGAAAAGGAACTCTATAATAATTTCAGCACCAGCAGGATCTATCCAGTTAATAATTTCTTTGTGCTGTATGGTGATGGCTGGCTCAATGCTGTGAATAATAAAGGCAAGATCATCTGGGATAGGAGCTTTGATAAACCTGCCTTCATAACTTCAGGAATGGGAAGAAAATATTTTTATGTTCTTACGAACAAAGAATTATTCAGCCTTAAGAAAAAAAATGGAAGTACCCATTGGTCTAAAAAACTCGAATCGGTTTACAAAAGTAAACTCGATAAAGAACTTGCGGAAGTTACCTATATTAAAATCAAACCACTTGGGATTTATTCAATATTCGATGGGGAATATGCCGGATTACTTGTTGGTCAGTAAAGAAAAGGTTTAAACACAAAAAAATTCATTTATAATGTTGCATTGTATCTTTTTGATAAAAATGGAAAATTATGTAAAACTATCGAATGCTGCGAAAGAACACGATTTGTGAAGATCCTGCCTGATGGCAATAAATTCAAAATTATTACAGACGATGAAATAAGAATTTATAAAAAATAGATCAGATAATTTTTTTCAGAACTCCAGTATCTATATTCACAAGGTTAAGATTGATATCAGCCTCTGCCAGCATTTCCAGAGCTAATTTGTCTTCGTAAGTTTCAGCAATATAGATCGTTTTTATTTCCGAATTTATGATCAGCTTAGCACAGATCGAGCAGGGCTGATTAGTACAATACATAGATCCATTTGCGATGCAAGTACCATTGATAGCTGCCTGTACGATAGAATTTTGCTCGGCGTGTACACCGCGGCATAGTTCGTGTCTTTCACCAGAAGGTACCTTTTTCTGTACTCGCAAACATCCGGTCTCGGAACAATGACGTACATGTTTTGGAGCTCCATTATATCCTGTTGAAATTATCTGGTTTTCAAGAACAATGATGGCTCCTACTTTTCTCCTGAGACAGGTAGAGCGTTTTAATACAAGAAAAGCCATGTTCATAAAATACTGATGCCAGTTTGGTCTTTCGTTCATTTATTCTCCTTGTTTTTTTCTTTGGTAATTTCTGCTTGGGATTTGCGAAGATAGAAAGGTTCAAGCTCGGATATTTGATCGAAATTGTAATCGGGAACAGGATTACGAAGAGCTATGCTTATCAAAGTAGAAGCAAGCGGAATGCTCTGATGGGGAAGAGCTGGTACAAAATCAATCTCACTCTTTTCAATTATTTTTCTGTAGCTGGCAAATCCATCTCCTACTATTACTACAGGTTTGGATATTTTTTGTAGAAAATCTGCAGGTTTAATGTTCTGAGGTTGAATTAATCGCTCTAAATTCGAAGAATATAATGCAGCATACACTTCACTCATCCGGGCATCAATAAATGGTAATATATCTCTGTTGCTTCCAAAAAGATTATAGGCAAGAAGTTCCAATGTATTTACAGGAAGAAGGGGGATTCCATGCGCCATACATATTCCTTTGGCAGTAGCCAGTCCAATCCTGATTCCTGTAAAAGAACCAGGTCCGTTTGCAATGGTTACAAGATCCAGATCTTTCAGTTCAATGCTGCTTTGTTCCAATCCAAAAGCGATCTGCGGCATCAGCCGCTCGGAATGAGTTATCCTGATATCGAGGTAACTGATAAAAGCAATTGAATTTTCTTTATAAATGGCAATGCTACCCGAAGTGGATGTTGTACAGAGCGCCAAAATATTCAATTTCAACTCCATCTATTATTTAATCAAAGTACATGTTTTTCAAAAAATTATGAGAGTCAAGAAAAAGAAAGCCTCACACCATAGATTTTTTATATTGCCTACTTTTAGGCTTTTTTAAGATTGGGTTCAATATTTAGTAGGAGTTGGCATGAGAAAGCCATTACAAAGCAGGATAGAGTATATTTCATTCTTAATTCTGTATTATGGATTAAAATTGCTTCCATTATGCATTATTAAGTTCCTGGCAGCAGAATTGATGGTTTTTGGTGGAATGCTTCTCGGTATCCGCCGTAAGATAGCTGTTAATAATTTAAAGATGGTATACCCGGAGAAAAGCCAAAAAGAGATTAAAATAATTCTAAAGAAAATGTATCAGGAATTGGGAAAAACTGGTGCTGAAACATATTTTGCTGATTTTAATAAGTTATATAAAAAAGTAGAGTTGGAAGGATGGGAACATCTGGAAAAAGCGATACAAATGGATAAAGGAGTGATCCTTGCTTCCTGTCATACTGGTAACTGGGAACTTGCCGGCAGGTACATAAACACCAAGCATAAACTATCTGTAATTTATAAAAAACTTCGTAATCGCTATTTTAACGATTTCACTTACAGCTTGCGCGATAATAATGGTTTGATAATGATCGAAAAAAAGAAAGCCCTACGGACTGTATTGAAACTACTTAAAGAAAACTATATTGTTACTATAATGATAGATCAGAACGCAAGAAAAGATGGAGTTCTAATTGATTTCCTGGGGCATCCTGCCTCTACTTATGTGGGAATGGCAAAAATTGCTATTAAAAATGGTACTCCCATTGTTCCTGCTATTGCCATCCGCCAATCAAATGGAGTACATAAGTTTTTCTTTGAACCGATTATATCTCCTGAAGGCTATAAAAATAATCTTGATGATATTAGAGAGCTTACTGAAATAGTATCGAAACAGATAGAAAAATATATTCTAAAATACCCTTCCCAATGGTTCTGGGTTCATAGACGCTGGCGGGGAAGTAAAAAAGCAAGGAAAACCAATTAAAACTTTACAAGATGATAAAGACCTAAACTTTTACATGGGGAGTTTGTAATTGAAAAAGGTATTAATAGTTGTTTTTATAGCATGTATCTCTCTGCTTAATTCGATCGATTATTTTTCTGCTTCCGGGCAGAATGTAGCGGTTTGCAGGGATTCATTAGTTTATTATCACACAAATACAGACGATCAGCATTGGTATGGCACAGATAGCTGGGCGGTTAGATTTGATTTTAATAATTATTTTAGTGGAATAGATTCTATTCAGTTTCAAACAGAAGGTGCAAGAATTTATATCCCCGGGCAGCAAAGCAGTGATTCAATGATGGTTATACTCTGTAAAAATGATTTCAATCAGCCAGACCTTACACCGGAAGGAATTCTGTATCAGCAGGAGATCCAATCTGCTGCTATGAATTTTCAGGATTGGAATGATATAGATTTCTCACAAACTTTCACAGATACAATATTCTGGCTGGTGGTAGATTATACTACCAATGCCAGCACTCAATTCATCTCTGCTTCTGCAGTGGATGGTTCTCATAGTTATTTCCTGGATGACGGATATTATTACAATATGCTGGAGAACAGTTTTGAATCTGAATTTTTATTCAGTTTAAAGGGAAGATTCATTACAGAAGGAACAGACCTGGATCTGAT
>CBFDCX010000119.1:0-5839 GCA_965603415.1 uncultured bacterium | reverse complement strand
AATGATCTGCAAAAAAAATACCTCTCTTTGTAAAAAGGTCTGGCAAAACTGAAATTCACCCTTTTTGTGTCAAACAAATTATTGCAAACAAATACTTTTCATAATATAATAAAGGACAACATTATACTCTAACACAATAATATAATAGTTATTTAACTATCAGCAAAAAAATTATAGTTTTTTAAGTCCAGATAAATACGAAACAAGTACATCAGGTACAGTTATAGAGCCATCTTCATTCTGATATGTCTCAATGAGAGCAATAAATGTTCTTGGAGTAGCTAAACCGGATCCATTCAGTGTATGAACAAATCTTACTTTATCATCGATATCACGATATCTTATAGAAGCTCTGCGAGCTTGGAAATCTTCAAAATTACTTACAGAAGAAACCTCAAGATATTTTCCAGCACCCGGAGCCCAGACTTCCAGATCGTAAGTGATGGCAGAAGCAAAACTGAGATCATCTGTAGCAAGGGTCATCGCACGATAATGCAAGCCAAGTGCCTGCAGAATATCCTCCGCATCCTTTAGCATTTCTTCAAGAACCTGATAAGAATTTTCGGGTTGAACAAAACGTACTATCTCAACCTTATTGAATTGATGGATCCTCTGCAAACCTTTTGTATCTTTTCCATAAGAACCTGCTTCCCGTCTGAAACACGGACTATAAGAAACAAGCTTTTGCGGTAGCATCTTTAAAGGTAATATCTCACCCGCAAAAAGGTTAGTAACCGAAACTTCAGCCGTGGGAACCAGAAAGAGATCATCCTGCTCGATACGATACATATCTTCTTCAAGTTTAGGTAACTGACCGGTACCGGTCATTGTTTTCCTGTTCACCAAAACGGGAAGAGAAACCTCGGTATAATCATGTTTCCGTATATGGAAATCCAGCATGAAATTAATCAGGGAGCGTTCTAACAGAGCTCCTTTATTTTTGTATCCAACAAAACCAGTTCCAGTTAATTTAGACGCTCTCTTTAATTCCAGCAGATCATTCTTTTCAGCCAGCACAAGGTGATCTTTTGGCTTGAATGCAAAAGTTTTCTTTGAACCCCATTCTTTTATGAATTTATTTTCAGATTCACTACCTATGGGAACTTTCTTATGTGGAATATTGGGAATACATAGTAATTCATTTTCAAATTTAACAGATACTTCGGAAAGTTCAGTGGAAAGAGTTTTGACTTTTTTGGAGATATTCTGCATCTCTGTTATAAGTTCAGTAGCATCTATATTTTGTTTCTTTAATTCAGGGATCTGCTTGGAAACCCTGTTCTGTTCTGCCCGCATTGTATCAAAATCAAATTGAAGTTTCCGTTTTTTCTCATCCAGTTCAAGAATCATTTTCAGATCACATTTTTCATTTTTATTTTTAATTGCTCTTTGAACAATATCTACATTTTCTCTGATAAATTTAATATCCAGCATCTTTCCTTTTCCTTCTTATAATATAAAACCCACGACATTTGCCGTGGGTTTTTTGTAAATCAATATTTTTTTTGGAGACTATAATTCTACGGCTGTGTTGATCATCGCTTTGAATTTTTCAATATCCAGCGAAGCTCCACCAATTAAACCTCCATCTATGTCGGATTGATGCAAGAGTTCCCTGATATTCCCGGGCTTCATACTTCCACCATACAATATGGAAATGCTATTTGATTCTTCCGAAGAAATATTCTCTGAAATCCATTTTCTTATTAATGAATGGATCTCCTGTGCCTGCTTTGGAGTAGCTGTTCTTCCTGTACCAATTGCCCACACCGGTTCATAAGCAATAACCAGATCGTCATTGATTTTAATTTTCTTCAGGGCACCTGTTAGCTGAGAAATGATCACCTGCTCTGTAATTCCTTTTTCTCTTTCTTCCAATGTTTCACCGATGCAGAGTATGGGTACGACTTCGAATTCCTGAAGTTTTTTCAATTTGGAATTTATCAGATCATCGGTTTCGTGATAATATTTCCTTCTCTCCGAATGACCGATAATACAATAATCTATCTCCATGGAATTGAGCATGGACGCAGATATTTCTCCCGTAAATGCACCGAAATCATTTTCATTTACGTTCTGAGCTCCGATAAATACTTGATTCTCACAGGCAAAATCTGAAGCCATTTCCAGGTAAGGAAATGAAGAACATACAACTATTTTTACTTTACCCAATTTCTTTTCGTTGAGGAAATCGGTTAATTCAACCATGAAATCCTCTGCTTCGGAAAATGTTTTATTCATTTTCCAGTTACCTGCAATAATGATCTTTCTCATGATTTTCCTGATTTATTCAGACTCTATACTTTCAATCCAACCCTTGGCAGATTTGTCGTATTTTCCACCCAGAAGTTTTTGGAAATCGGCTTTAGCTCCTTGTTTATCCTCTTCGTTCACCTTGATCATAGCTCTGTAATATATTGCATCTGCATCACTTGATTTCTTACCAAGCCGCTGATTTATTTTCTCTTTTGCCATTGCGAAATTATCATTATCATAATAACTAATAATAAGTTTCAGATTAATATCGTTATCATATTTCAAAGCCAGGGATTTTTCATAATGAACATTTGCTTTTGAATACGAACCAATATCTTCATAAAGAGAGCCCATATTCTTATATGTTTGAGCAAGAACGCTCTCTTTGGGATTAGTTAGAATAAAACCTTCATAAGCTTTGATAGCTTCTGCATTTTTTCCAAGTTTAATATAGAGGTTGGCAATGTTTTTAATAACCTTCGAATCTTTTTTCAATTCATAGGCTTTATTATACCATTTCACTGCATTCTGATAATCTTCAATAGCAGAATAATAACCAGCTATTTTCTTTTCAACTTTAAAACTTCGCTTCTTATTGTTGTATTTCTGCAGAACTATGATAGCTTCATCAACTCTGTTCAAATATTTCTTCAGAATAATGGCTTTATTATTCATTAGTTTGTAATTATCGGAATCAAGTTTCAGCCTCTCATCAAGAATACGAATGGCATTTTCAAAATCCTTACCCTGAAAATATCCCTGGAATGTGTTTTCTAGCCATTTGGATATTTTTTCATTATCTAGCGGAATACCTTCTTTTTTAACAGCTTCTTTTAGTTTAGCAATAGCTGTTTCAAACATACTGGCTGCTTCTAAGAATTTTCCTTCGTTAAAAAGCGTCTCACCTTCCACACCCTTTTCATTAGCAATTCTTTCCAGCGATTTTTCTGCCCAGAGAATGCTAGCGAAAGCAGTCATTAATATAAGCAAGATTACAAAAAACTTTTTATTCATTATTATCCTCCATTATTTTTTCTCGGACATTTTTTAAATATTTTCTCTCGTGTCAATAATTCTATTTACGTACCAATAAAAAACTTCCAGTTATCAACCTCTTGGATGATATAGTTTGTGTTCTTTCACTATAAACTTAGTATCGATGTTCGTGTAGATCTGGGTTGTATTAATGCTTGCGTGCCCCAGCAACATTTGCACCGCCCTTAGATTAGCTCCGGCTTCCAGAAGATGTGTGGCAAAAGAGTGACGGAAAGTGTGAGGTGAAACATGCTTCTGAATTCCCATTGAATTTGTCAGCTTATCAATGATCTTCCATACTCCCATTCTGCTGAGTTTGTTCCCGAATCTGTTCAGAAAGAAGATATCGGTATCTTTCTCTTTTTTCAGGATATTTCTGGCATTTTTTTTATATTCTGTAACGAAATCAAGAGATTGCCGGGCAATTGGGATCATTCTTTGTTTTCCGCCTTTCCCCATAACTCGAATTAAATTTTCATCCCAGAAAATATCGTGAATTGAAAGATTGATGGTCTCAGATATTCGAAGTCCACAAGCATACATTAGCTCCAACATTGCCTTATTCCGCATACCGATGGCATCTTCTGTTTTAATCCCATCCAGAAGACGAAGCATTTCTCGAACCGAAAGAACATCAGGAAGTTTCTGGGAATACTTGATCTTTGGAATATCATCGATGTTCAAAGATATCTCGATCTCCTCTTCTTTTAAAAATTTAAAATAGGAACGAATGGAACTGCGCTTACGGGCAGCACTGGAATTTGAAATCCCCAATTCCTGCAGATTGACAAAATAATTGGTAATATCGGAAGAACGGAATGCTTCGGAATCTTTTTGTAAATACAAAAGAAGATCGCGTACATCCCGCACATAGCTTTCAACGCTATTTACGGACAATCCTTTTTCCACTTTCAGGTGATATTGGAAACTATTCAAGTGTGCCAGGTTATGAGAAGAAAGTTTATTTTTCATCTTCCTCTACTTCAATTTTCGGTTCTTTTTTCAGCTTTACTTCTTTCTCGGGATCCAATCCGGTTTTCTTCATGAATTTTATACTTTCTTTTCGTTTACTAAGGTAATAGTAAAGAATTAATATGAGAGGTAGAACAATAAACCAGAAACGTATTGCAAAGGACATGATAAATCCGAAGAATCTGAAGATCACTATCAAGAATAGGAAAAGGATTAAAAATCGTAAATACCCTTTCATTAATTCTCCAACAGTCTTCTGAATTCCGGTGAAAAAATAGACTGCGGATTAGCTTTCAGGAATTCAAGGCTTATATTATTTTTCAACTGTTCATTCTCAGCAATTTGTACCCTTTTCAGTACAACATATTCCTTCAATATCTCGTCCTGAAATTCAGTATTAAAAATAGTTTCAGCCGTAGCTATATCATTTATATCAACTGCCCATTCACCTGCTAGGAATAATATTTTTTCATTTTCAGAACCTGCATGAATAGCGATAAGTTCATCTATAGCCTTCTTATCTTTATGCAGCATTTTAAGCCGGTAAGCACCAAGAAATCCCATCCAGTCATCAGCGAAAGCAGTTTTAAGATTCGCAAGGAAAAGGGCATCATTTGTGCTGGAATTTTCCGGTAGATTGATCATCAGTTCTGCCAGCAAGCTGTCAGCAGCAGAATCCTGTTCCATTAATGCAAGTTGGAAGGAATAGAAATAACCAAGTTTAAAAATATCTGAACCAGGTTCCTCGCGCTGTAAAACCTTACTTAGTATTTTTTTTGCTTCTAAGTAATTTCCGGTCATAATATGATAATGTATTATCTGAAAATCAAGTTCGTGCTTTTCCTTCTGATTATATGCATAATCCTTAGCTTCTTCCAGGAATTTCAGAATTTCATTTTCCGGAGCATCCTGCATAAGAGATATCTCTGCCAATAATTCTCTGCATTGGCGATTCGCTCTGGTTTTGTACCGATATTGCCCTTTTCCGATCTCTTTATCATTATATAATTGATTTAAAATTTCATTTGCTTCACCCAGTTTTTCCTGGAAGATCAGGATCTTTGCAATCTTTATTTTTGCATCTGCCACCAAGTTGGGTTCATACACTTTTTGCAGGTAAGAATTGTAGGCAGTCACAGCAATATAATTATTACCCAGTTTTAATTGTTGATCTGCAAATTTCTTGAGTTTATCGGGTGCAAGCAGCTCATATTCACGCAAGGCTTTATCATATTCACCTAACTCCACCAGACATAATGCATAGATCTCCAACGCATTCTGGTGGGAATATTTTGTAGCTGCTTTCTCGATATTACTGATAATTGCCGAATTTTCCTGCAGGATAATTTTTAACTTGCTGAGTATAAAATTTGAATAATTTTTCTGATGCTCCAACAATTTGAAATACTCGACCACAGCATTCTCATCATCTTTCATGTTCTGATAATTCATAGCCATTTCCATAATGAAAAGGTTCTCATCCTTAGCTATTTTCCGGGCATCCTGCAGGAATTCAATGGAGTATTCATATTGACGATACTGGGAAAATAATTGAGCAATGGTCTTATAATTACTG
>CBFDCX010000118.1:0-5909 GCA_965603415.1 uncultured bacterium | reverse complement strand
ATTTATTTGGCTCGGTAACTGTTGGTAACGACCTGACAATTAATCCCGGAGCTCTTTATTCAAATGATAATACAATCTCCGTCAGTGGTAACGTAAGTGTCAATAGTGGAGGTGTATTATACATGGAAACCAATAGCATACTTGAAATTGGCGATGCAAAAAGTTTAAATGTGTTTAGCGGCGGAACGCTGGAAGTGTTGGGTGTTCCTGGCAACTTAGCCACCATTACCCACTGTTCCTCAGGAAATTACAACTTTAATGTTTACTCAGGAGCTACGATTAGTGCGGAATATGGTTTGTTTGAATACATGACAGATAATGGTGTCTATGTTTGGCTTGGTGGAATTGTTGACCCAATACATTCCTTTAACTATTCTACTTTCCAAAATGGTTATGTGGGTCCTGGTACCCTCTTATACATCAATAATGCCAATGACTTGACAATAACCGGTGCCAACTTCCCGGATTCATCATCCACTTATTACAACGTAGCTAAAACTATGGATCAGGGTACGATTACATTGATAAGTGCAATCGGTGATTTCGCTGGTCCTGACTACGAATATGATACATTTAATCGCATTGATTGGGATGGCTTTGCTCCTGATTTGACAATTACAAATGTTAACTGGACAGATACGAATCCTTATGTTTGTGATATGATAAATGTTGAAATTACTATTTATAACAATGGTAATGTCAGTATTCCTGGTGGTTCTGGATTCTATGTTGACCTTTACTACAATCTTGGTTCTCCTCCAGCTCCTTTGGAAACTGGTGATCAATCTGAATATATAACTTCTGAAATTCCTACAGGAGATTTTATAGTTGTTGATTTTGATGTAGTCTATGATATTGTAGAATCATGGAACTCTTATATTCAGGTTGATACTGATGAAGAGATTACAGAATTAAATGAAGGGAATAACATCTGGGGACCTAATGCAATTACCTGGAATGGACTGCCTACAATTGATGATCTGACAATTCAATATAATGTAGGAACTAATGAGATAGAACTGAACTGGACATATCCTATCACAGTAGATCAATATATCATTTATCGTTCAACTGATCCGTATGATTTTGTTGGAGCAGATGTATTTACCTCTTCTACTGAAAGCTATTCTGAAAGCGTAACAAGCACAAAATATTTCTATCAGGTAACTGCGGAAAGAACCTGCACTGCTTCTGATAATAGCCACAAGGAAAAAACCGGAAGGTCCAGGAAAAGGTAAATCAATAAAATGGAGTCCCATCAACATGTTGGTGGGACTCACACTATTGACAAAGCCCTTCGTAAGTGGGGCTTTGTTTTTTTATTTAATGATGTTCAAATAATTGCGGACAGTAAATAAATTATTCATGTGATATAATATCACTTATAGTCTTTCGAATAGCTCCAGCCTTCGTATAACTTTTGCTTGGCAAGCAAGAGCCGTCCCTACTATAATTTTTTCATTATTTCAACGATATTTTTTTAATTAATTAATTGCAGTTACATAATAAAACTTCTTTTCATTTATTACTGATGTACTCCAGCTTTCTCCAGCAAATGAACCGGAGGTATCTTCTACAAAACCAGTATATGGATCATCAGAAGAATAAACCTTATACGAAGTAGCACCTGCAACTGCATCCCAACTGAGATGAACATTTGCACTCATTATCTGGATCTGAACATTTGGAGGAGATCCAAGTTGATCAGAAACATTCAAAGTAACCGGAATGATAGTCGTTGATTCATCAGGATCATTGGATGAAATTTCGATATTGGCATTGTAAGTTCCTGCTGAAAGACCTGATGAATCAAATGTTAAAGTTAAATTATCTGTAGAACCTTGACCCAGAGAACCATTGTCCTGGTTTATCGTGAGCCAAGTCACCGTATCGTAAATCCTGAATACCGCATTGGAAATATCATTTGTAGTTGGAACTGCAGGATCGCTTACTCGAACTAGACATTCTTCGGAAGCACTTCCTGAAACTGTCCATTCATAAGTTCCATCATTTACAGTAGAAGCAATAATATCTGAATAACCTACTCCATTGTTTGTTGAAAGTTCTAATTTAACATTAGCAAGTGCTGCACCGGAATGAGTCCATGTAATATTATGAGATTCAGTATTTGCCCACACTTCACTACCATTGGGAGATGTGAGTTCTAATATGGGAATACTTTGAGTATAATTAACAACTATATAAGGCACATTTGTTTGATTCCAGCCATCGATCTCTAAATAATATGTACTACTTCCATCTCTACTGGATATTCCAATAGCAAACCAGTTAAAAATAAGCTGGTTAAACAAATCTGTATTAGCTCCACCTCCAAGAATCAAGGTCTTCCAACCTGTTGTATAACCACTACTTTCATTTTGATAATTATAATAACCTGAAGTTTCTTCAGCTATAATATCTGCGTAAAGCGTGGATGCAGATGTTGTAACCGGATCATTAGATACCGGAGTAGTACTCCAATATGGATAATATGTAGCATTGACATAAAAATGAAATTCAATTGAATTTATTGCCGAACCATCTGGAATTTCAGAAACATCAAACTTAACCCAACCGGATTCTGCGTTAGTTCCTCCATACGTTCTGGCTTCACTATTATCAGTTTTACTAGTATTAGTGGTAGTGCCACTCCAGTAGGATGTATTTGCAGGATAACATGTAGCTGATGCTCTTCCAGTTGTTGGTGATAAAGCTGTTTTCATGTTTTCAAGTTCTTTAAGGATATTATACTCTTCAGGTGTAATTTTCATACCTTTTGCAATTTTCTCTTTAATTTGATAAGCTTTATACTGAAGATTTGAGTTTGATGATCGAGTATCATTTTCAATCACTAAACTATAATTCAATATTGATCCACTTTCTCCATCATTTGTAATTGACAAAGTTCTCTCTTGAGTCGCACCTAGACCAAGTGTTTCAGAATATGAGGTTGGACTAACCGAAATATCGGGGACTAGAGGTATTACATCAACAATAAATGAATAACGGTAATAATTTTGCATTGTAACTGTAACCAGCATATCATAATCACCATTTTGAGCCGGAATAGAAATTGAAACTGGAAAACCTGTTCCATCGGCTGTTCCGATAATTTCATTATTAACTGTTAAGGCTATAAAGGAACCATCATCAGCAGTTACAGAAAATGAAGTATTATTAGCCAAAAGTGTTGTAGCATGACTTACAGTCAGATTTTCCGGAACTTCAGTGTAAACATTTAGAAATGCATCACCATGATGATGGAACAATCTGTAAGTTATTAATTTATCACCAGTGTTGTATGGCCAACTAGATCCATATAAAAAATGTTTACCAGCTGCATTTCCAAATGCCGGCATAACATAATTTACAGGAAATTCTGTAGTTTCAGCAGGCATAAAATCCGGAAATAAATTATCCATTACACCCCACATATAAGTATCATTAACAAAAGAATATGATACTTCAGTAGCTGCAATTACACCCAAGGCTCCACTGTTTTGTCCACTATAAGTATAACGATGAAATTTCTCAGTAAAACATTCTGATGAACGATGGAATGCTCCTGTTTGACAATTAATTGAAAAAATGAAGGGGAGTTTATTATCAACATTTGTCAAGTTGTCGATATGTGTAGATTGAAATGCTGGTTCACCCCAGCCGGTATAACCTCCGTGATCTCTGTGTTGCAGCATAAATGAGCCGCTATTTATTGCATTTTCCACATCCAATGCAGTTCCTCCTGAAAATCCACCCAGTTCCCCTGGTGTTGCCGGGATATAATCTAAACCGGAAGGTCCAAAATAATTTACAACAGTTGATGTATTGGTTGCTGTTGACCAGGGATCAACAAAAGGATTACCATCATATACTGCATTTATCCTAACAGGATTTTTACCATGAACTTCTCTTAAATACCCGCCTACAACTTCTGAACAAATCTGAAACCAGCGTACTGTTTGCCAACCAAGTGCAGTTATCGGATGATCATAAAAATTAGCATCAGTGGGTGGATTTGTTTCATAATCAATAAATTTGGTAATCATTGTTTCCAACTCCGTTGCATTATTTGCAGTGATTCTTGCAAAAGCAATATCCGGAAGGTTATCTTCTGGAGCTACATCTGCAAATTTATTATCAGAAACAAAGTCAGGATAGCTTGCGGGATGCGTATACCATTGTGAAGTTATTCCATCTGTTCCGTCACTATAATCTCCTAATAGCAAAACTGCAGCAGGTGGAATACTCCAATTATTATATGCATAATCAACGTAACTCTCTATCGCAGAAACAGTGTTCCCACCAACATCTGTCGTAGTCACTATCATCACCGAGATTCCCTGCTGTTGGCGGAATACTTTTATGGAATCTGCCCAGGCCAGGAAAGTTGGATCATCCGGGCAGATGATCAAGTATTCTGCTCCGTCACGGGTTAATTCTCGCGAGTTATAATCAATTTCAGTCAGAATTGATTGATTTAGAATTGCATCTTTCAAAATTGGATCCCACCAGCGGTTTCGAAGTCTGTCTTCTCCATAATGTCCGTTCCCACCTGAGTAACTAATCTCAAGTTTTATATCCCGGTAAACGATAAGTTCTTTGCTGACTGGATTATATTGGAAAGGTGTAATTCCCAGCATAACTACATCAACTCCGCGCAATTTGGAAGGTTCGGAAAGTTGAATGAAATTTTCGGGATAGTTTGCGTCCCTGCTATAAATTTCCCTGTTTTTCTTGTATTCCAAAGGTCCGGTTTCAGTATCGAGAGGAATGCGTGGGGCAGGGGCAATTTCAATATCGGAATATCTTTCAATTCGGTAATCGATAACTCTCAATTCAGCTTTTGCTCCCTGTGGAAGAGCAATATATCTTCCACTTCCCGGTAGATTTGGCATTCCTTCATCATTAGGTAGGAAAACACCGGGTAATTGAATATTCGTCAGATTTTCATTATCGATCAAAATATCTTCGAAGTAGAATTCGGTGATCGAATAGTTCAAATTCAACTTTTTATCGTTTTGCTCTTCAATGCTGAAACCATGCTTGTTCCAACTATCAGTAAATTCTACATCTACTTGAAAGGCTGATAAACGTAAAAGTAAAGTCAGAAAAACAAAAATTAAATATGCTCTTTTCATAATACACTCCATTATTTTTTTAATTTTTCCAAAAAAATTAAAATAGATAGTCTGGGTCAACACTTTTCTTCTTACTTTCGTGTTATTTTCATCGTCTTTTTTCTTTGCTTCACATGATATGCTTGCTTTGTATTATAAAACAACTTGATTTGTAAGAAGTTAAGATGCTAAAGATTGGAATTGTAAGTGTAGGTCAATTTGGGTAGAGCCTTTTTTCCAAATTAAAAAAAGAGTAACCTTAGTAGGCTATCCTCCAAAACCTCGAGTAATCAATTCACTGCTGTAACATAGTAGAACTTCTTTTCATTTATTACCGATGTACTCCAGCTTTCTCCAGCAAATGAGCCAGAAGTATCTTCTATAAAACCAGTGTATGGATCATCAGAAGAATAAACCTTATATGAAGTTGCACCGGTTACTGCATTCCAATTGAGATGAATATCACCACTAACTATCTGGATCTGAACATTTACGGGAGATTCGGGTTGACCTAACACATTAAAAATATGAGGATCTAGAGCACCAATAAACGGGTGATTCGCACTTTGAGCGGATTGATCTACAGCGTGAATATAATAAGCGATTTCGCTTCCACCGGCTTGTTCAGGAATAATTCCCTGGTAATTGTTTCCACCCGCCGCAATCATCGGAACAGATGTATAAACTCCGCCATCAACCTTGTAGTACACTAGCAGGGAATCATTATAAACGGGTTGTCCACTGTAAGGAATAATTGTCGCATTAATTTCGTAATCTGCCCTGTTTGAGACA
>CBFDCX010000117.1:0-5967 GCA_965603415.1 uncultured bacterium | reverse complement strand
ATTATTAAATATTTTACCAAAATCGAAGTTGTTAATTATTTACTTTTTGTCAAATTAATTATTTTTACACAAACAAAAAAGGGCTGAAATTACATCGGTAACCCGACTCGAGTTTATAAACCCGAGTCGAGTTATCCCAACAATTCGCACCCGTAAAAAACCTTGAAAAGGTTTAAAAGTCCTACCTTCTTGCTGAACCTTTTCAACGGTTGATTCGTATTTAACCATTGAAAAGGTCTAATTGAGAGAGTTCCTATATAGGTAAACCATTTTCAAGGTTTTACTATTTCAGCATTATCATTTTTTTGGTTTCGGTGTAGCTTTGGGTTTCCAGTTTGTAGAAGTAAATACCGGAAGCCTGATCTGATGCATCCCACAAGTAGTTATGTTTCCCAGATTCAAATTGTTGTGATGCTATTATTTGTCCTTTTATGTTGAACAAAGTGAGAGTTCCGGTTTCATATTCTTTTATATCAAAACTTATTGTAGTAATTGGGTTAAATGGATTAGGGTAATTACTTAATTTGAAATTCGTAATTTGAAATTCGTAATTTTCTGAACCTGATCCTTGATCGTAATAGAATGCTCCCATATCTGTAATTGTTCCATCCGGGTCTAATGGTGATGCCGGATCTCCAGCATCGATACATGGTGAATTTTCAGTTAAATGATAATCTCCATTTGCTGGATCTACAAATAGTGGATCTGAATCAATATTGCCTTCTCCTGCCCAACCGCCTTCTATATCCGAATACGTTGCACTTGCTGAACCATAGATCTCTTCTGGTGAATTATTCCACAAAATAGAATTTATTATATATAAATAATCATAAGTCCAAATCCCTCCACCATTTTCAGCAGCCGTATTATTTGAAATTGTTACATTATCTAAACTTGGATAAGAACTTTCATAACAGTAAATACCGCCACCACGCGAAGCATAATTATTTGATATTATTACATACTCTAAACTCGGATTGGAACCCAACTCACAGTAGATCCCTCCACCCCAACCAGCAGCATTACTTGATATTGTTACACTATGTAGGTTCGGACTAGAAGACATATAGCAGTAAATGCCTCCACCAAATGAAGTAGCATGACCTGTTATAGTTACATTCACTAGATTCGGACTGGATTGATAACAGTAAAGCCCACCACCATACTCAGAAACATTATCTGTTATTGTTACATTCTCTAAGCTCGGACTTGAATAATAACAGTAAATTCCACCGCCATCTAATCCACTAACATAATTACCTGTTACAGTTACATATTCTAAACTCGGATTGGAATTATTGCAATAAATCCCACCTCCAGTATCAGCAATATTACCTGAAATTGTAACATTTTGAAGATTCGGATTGGAATCCATTTCACAGTATATTCCTCCACCCCAAACAGCATTATTACCTGATATTGTAATATTCTCTAAACTTGGACTAGAATTATCACAATATATACCACCTCCATTTACTGCATTACCATTTGTGATAGTAAAACCACATAAAACTGCTGTAGAATCCTCATTAAAAGTAAATTGTACAACACTTTCACTACTATTTCCATCAATGATCGTTGAAGAAATGTAGGTTGTATCCTGGGTTGTCAAAAATAATGAACCAACTGTAATAAGTCTTGCAACATAATTAATATTCTCCAGATAAGTACCGGGTTGTACAAGCACTGTGTCTGTGTTTGAAGAAACATTAATACCTGCTTGAATTGTGGGTTGGTCTGCCGGTATGTTGATGATTGTGGCGTACAATAAAGATGATAAAAAACACGCAATAAAAACAAAAAATAAAGTTTTCATAATACACTCCTTTTAAAACTTCTTGGACAGCTCAAAGAGCTGTCCATTATTAATTTACTGCTATCACATAATAGAATTTTTTCATATCGCCAATTGAAGCACTCCAACTTTCACCAATAAAAGTACCTGACATATCTTCAGTAAAACCTGTTATTGGATCATCTGATGAATGAATTTTGTAGGAATTTGCTTCTGTTACTGCATCCCAACTGAGATGAACATCTGTACCGATAATTTCGATTATTACATTTTGTGGAGGATCAAGACCATTTGAATGGTGGAAATAAAACGCTCCCATATCTGCTCTTGTACCGTCAGGATCAGAGGCGTGAGCTGGATCTCCTGTATCGATACAAGGAGACATTGTAGCATCCGGTATCGGGAAATTAGCCCAAGATAAATGGTAATCTCCTGTAAAAAGGGGATTTGCAATAAAGTTACCGTCTCCTGTAACTCCCGGAATATCCGAATATGTTGCTGAGACAACGCCAGTAGAAATAATAATAATATCTTCAGGTGTATTCCCCCATAAAATGGAATTAGTAAAACTAAAACTTGAATTCCAGGCACAATAAATTCCACCACCTTCACTATCAGCAGAATTACCTGATATTGTCACATTCGTTAAAACCGGATGGGAGTACCAAGTAGAAATTCCACCTCCATCCATATCAGCAGAATTATTTGTAATAACTACATTCTTAATAGTTGGACTTGACCATCCACAATGTATACCACCACCATTATTTAGAACGGAATTATTCTTGATTATTAGATTCTCTAAACTTGGATCTGAGTAGCCGCATCTTATCCCACCACCACTTGAAGTATATCCATTTGTTATTGTAAAACCTGTTAATAATGCAGATTCATCTTCATTATTTTCAAAAATTACAACAACACCACTATTATTTCCATCAATAATTGTTGAAGAAATGTAAGTAGTATCCTGGGTTGTTAAGAATAATGAGCTCAGTGTAATTAGTTTTCCAGTATAGCTGATATTCTCGTAATAAGTTCCGGGTTGTACAAGCACTGTTTCTGTATCTGCAGAAGTATAAATGCCATGCTGAATTGTAGCAAATGGAAAATCTAAGGAACCATTTCCAGTTAGATCGGAACCGGTTGTAGAAACATGCCAGATCGGTCCATTATACTGGTTGAAATAGTAAACCCCCATATCAACACGTGTTTCGTCTGGGTCTAAAGGTGATGCCGGATCACCTGTGTCAATGCAAGGCGAATCAGCTAATAGATGGTAATCTGAAGTAAATAAAGGATCACTATTTATATTACCGTCCAGCCAGTTCAACATTTGACCATTCATGAATATCCCGCTTTGACCATTCATCACATCAGAATACGAAATCGTTGTTTCACCACTTGAGATATCTAAGTAGTATAGCTGATATAGATCATTATTCCATAAAATTGAATTTATGAAAACGGGATTTGCACTTATGCCACAGGCTATTCCACCTGTATTTTCAACAGCTTCATTATCAACTATGGTACAGTTGATAAAAACCGGATCACTGTAGCTAAATCCAACTGATCCTATTTGCCCTGTATTATTACATATCAAAAGATTTTCCAGTTCTGGATCTACATACCAAAGGGCAATAGCACTGCCAAGATAAGCAGAATTGTTTTTAATAATTAAATTTGATATTCTAATATCATCACATGTTGTAACTAATATTGCTCCCCCTGAAAGTATTCCAAATCCTAAATAATCTGTACCGCTGCCATGTTTTAGAGTAAAACCCGTTAATTCAGCAGTTCCAATTACATCCTGGATCAATACGACACTCCCGTTACTATTCCCATCGATAATGGTGGAAGCAATATAAGTTGTATCCTGGGTTGTTAAAAAAAGTGAAGCAACAGTTATATTTTTTCCACTATAATCAATATTCTCCACATAAGTTCCGGGCTGTACAAGCACAGTGTCACTGTTTGCTGCTGCAGTTATCCCGGCTTGTATTGTGGTGTAGGGTGTTGGTACATTAATAATAGTGGCATTAACAAAAGCGAAGGATAATAAAAATAAAATTGTTAAGATTTGTTTCATAAAAAACTCCTTTTTATTATTTTATGTTATCTAAATTGCTAATTATTTACTACCTGTCAAATTAATTATTTTTTTACAAAAAAAAGGGCTGAACTTGCGCTCAATCCTTTTATGAATTATGCATATTATTTCAGCATTATCATCTTTTTGGTTTCGGTGTAGCTTTGGGTTTCCTTATTCTGCTGTTACACGATAGAATTTCCTTTCTGATATAATTGAAGTTGTCCAGCTATTATTACTGAATGCTCCTGTTTCATCTATCACAAATCCGCTATTGGGATCGTCGGAAGAATAAACATGATACAGAGTAGCTCCCACAACTTCATCCCAGGAAATAGTAAGCGATGGATCAGAAATAACAATTGTTACATTTGTCGGTGCATCTGGTGGACCAGCAATATGAAAACCAAGATTATCAAATGTGTCTTGATCATGAACGATCCATTCGGAATCAGTTGCATTTGTTCCGGCAGAAGAAGTCCAATCCAAATTTCCAGCAGTTACAGTTGATTTTCTCACAATTGTATGATCTTTTGTTGCATCAGTAACACCAGCAACATCCCAACCTGAGCTAGGATCTACTCCCCAAACTCCTATTCCATCAATAGGTGTGGCATTACTGAATTGAAGGCTTACATGGTCATTGCCATTCCAATTGGCAACAGCACTTGTAATATCTGCAATCGCGAGAATATTAGCACCTGCACTTCCATGGGCAATTACATAAACTTCTCCATTTGGTAGAGTTCCCGATAAATTCAAAGTATTAGTAGGAGTTGTCGCACCATTGCTATACAAAGCTATTTTATATCCACTAAGATCTACAATTGACCCTGTTCCATTAAAAATCTCAAGTGCTTTATTATAGCTGCTACCTTCAATATATTCTGAAATAAAAAGGTCTGTTGTTATTTGAGTTCCGGTTATGGAAAAAAAATTATCGCTTTCATCACTGGGAACTCCATCAGTAGCATCGGAAATTCTGATCTTATAGTCACTTGAAATTATCTGTTCGGAAGGAATATTCCATTGCCATAGACCGTCATTATCAGTGGAACTTATCAATTCAGTATAAACACTCGATGAATTTTTATAAAGTTCTATCTTTACATTATCGGTAAAGTTATTTGAAATCCAGGTTATATCGTAAGGATTACCTCGTTCCCACTCTTCGCTTCCATTCGGAGAAATGACAGTAATTGTTGGATTGATGGCAGAATGACTTCCCAGATAACTGAAAGTATCAATTGGATATTCATCCCATTCTCCGTTAGAACGCGGGTCTTGCGGTCCGCTTTGCGGATTTGTTACAGTTGATTTCCTCACATAAGTAACATCTTTGGCAAAATCAATATCACCGGGAATTCCGATTCGATCTATTTCAGTTCCGAATTTAAGTAGTCGAACCTGATCATCTCCATTAAAGATAATTAAACCTCCATCAGTATCATCTGCTTCATCGAGGATCGCTTGTATTGCTGATGGATTGGCTAATACAAAGACTTCGCCATGAGCCAGAGTTCCGCTGTAATTATATGTATTTCCCCAAACTTCATCGCCATTTACGTCTTTTTCCAGATTGTATGCAGATAAATCTACTACTGCTCCGGTTCCGTTATAGATCTCGATTGCCTTATTGAAACTGCTTCCTTCAATATATTCTGAAATTATCAAATAGGATTGAATACCAGTGATACTTGAAAAATCAACGTAAACAGGCAGATGATCGGAAGCATAATAGAGCGCATCTGCTACAGAATCAGGGACTGCCGAATTAGTTCCATCATTTATTGAAAGATTAAAATGAGCTCCATCATTTCCGTAGGGAGTGAAACTATTGGAACTATATTCGATCCCCGAACCATTGTTTATTCCATAATTTCCAAAAATGAAATCGAACTTATCATCCAATCCTCCACCGGCACCATAACCAAATTGCTCTACCCTTGTAGATTGAGAATGGACTTCCGCATAAGAAGCATTATCGTGCCAACTTCCTATTACGCTGCAAAGATCTTCTGCTCTACTAATGTTAATTACTTCATCTGCAATGAACTTTTGGTAACCATCTTCTGAA
>CBFDCX010000116.1:0-6025 GCA_965603415.1 uncultured bacterium | reverse complement strand
TTTAAAAATCTTAGACTGCCGTTAAGAATGGATTGCAAACCGATCTCAACTGTAACCGGAACTTCAAACGAATTTAAAAGTTCTACAACTTCATCGTTTAAATAGTCGGATCGTGTGGAAACTACCAGTCCGATAACATCAGGATGTGAAAGTGCTTCGGTGAATTTCTTACAAAGTAAATCGATCTTTCCAGCAGTAGAAGTATCGTCCTGAAAATAAGCAAGAAGTTTAACATCACCACAGCTTTCTTTTATTCTGGGAACTGCATCTGCTAACTGCTGCTCTATCGTAAGACCCTGCGATTGGTATTCCCCGGTAAAGGTTTCTGCATTACACAAGATGCATCCTCCAGTTTGTTCGCGGTGTGGACAGGGAATGCCAGTGCTGAGACCTACACGAAATACTTTACATCCAAACTTTTTCTGCAAATATGCAGAATAGGTGAAGATCCTGTATTCAAGTCTTTCTTCCATATCGAAATTACAAATCGATGAATGGGATTGAATTGTCAAATAAAGAAATTATAATATATTAATTTTTCAAACGCATCTTTCAAGAATTATTAATATCATTAATAAATCATGCTTGTTATCAAATAAATTCTTCTAAAAACTTATTTAGACCTTTTTTACCCTCACAATATGAGTTGCACAACTTATGCAGGGATCATAAGCACGAGCTATTTTCTCCAGTTCAAAAGCTATTTGGTTTTCATTTTTCCCCTGTTTATTCAAAATTATTGCAGCATTTCCTATGTATTTTTCAATATCATCAAGATTGTAAGCTGTAGGAGTAATTATGTTCGCATCGGTAACATAGCCTGCTTCACAGGAATAATCATGCACTAGTAACCCTCTGGGAGCTTCAACTGTGCCAACACCCCGACCCTTTTCCCTTGCTGGTTTTTCAAGTTCTGGATCAGGAAGTTTAAGAAGAATATCAATAAGTTCGGGAATTCTTTCCAAACAATAAATTATCTCGATTGCTTGAGCAAGATTATTGAATAATGGATTTTTTAACCATCTGTCATTTTTATATTTTATGAAGTATTTTTCAGCTTCTCCCTTTAATCTTGTGCCTATACAATTTAATCTTGCCAGGGCACCAACTGTAAATGGTTTTCCTTTATAAAGAGATCTTTTTGCAAAAGAATGTGGAACAACCCTTTCAATAAGATTTTCCTTATACTTATTTGAAGGAAGGATAGTTTCATCAGAAAAGATAAGTTCATCGCCCCAGAAGCCGAATTTATTATCAGAGGGATTACAGCATACAAAAACCGTTTCTTCTTCCAGATGATCGGGAATTTCAAGTTCTCCTACAATATCGGTAGCAGCAAGGATAAATGGCAGTGATTGTTTTGCTTCTTTTTTTATATCAAGAAGTTCTGATTTTGATGGGAATTTACCAAAACCTCCTGCAATTGCGTTTTCTCCGTGAATGTGTTTTCCATTTATTATCTGCATAATTTTGTTGCCAAATTTCTTAAGAGCCAATGCCTGTTTGACCACATCTTCATATTTATCAATCATAGCTATCACGTTCGGATATCCAAGATAATCGGGAAGGGCGAGTGCAAAGACATGCAGAGAATGACTTTCTATCATTTCCCCAAGGTGCATCAATTCGCGTGTAAAATATGTTTTTTTATTTTCGTTAAATTTAAGAGTCCTTTCAAAAGCACGTACAGCAGCATTCTTATGTGAAACTGTACAGATTGCACAAATTCTGGGAGTGAAAGATATTACTTCTTCAGGTAATTTTCCGATCGCAAGAGCTTCTATTAGGCGTGGTCCTTCAAAAATATTTACTTGAACTTTATTTAATTTATCTCTATCGAGTTCAACATAAATTCCGCCATCACCTTCAACCCGTGCAAGATGATCTACTATTACTTTCTTCATTATATAACCTCCAGTAATTTTTGGACTTTATCAACAATTTCACTTCCACCAAAAATCCTGAATTTTCTGATAATATCCTCAGTCTTATAGCCTTTTTCTTTTAATAATTTTAGTTCCGAAATGTGATTTGCTTCATCGATTATTCCCCAACATCCGATGCAGGGAATATTATGCGAAGGACATGGAGCTGTGCAACCGCCCAGTGTTAATGGACCTAAGCACAATTTACCATCATAAAGTAAACATTCGTTTTCTCTGAACTTACATTCTAAACAAACAGGTGAGTTTGTGTAGGTGGGTTGATTTCCGTGTATTAATTGAGTTAATGCTCGCAGCATTTGAGGTTTACTGGGAGGACAACCCGGGATGAAAGCATCAACTTTAACGAATTTGTGAATCGGTTGAGCTTCCCTGGGAATGGCAACTGTGAACTTCATATCACCGTAAACTCGTTTGAATCGTTCTTCCCATTCTCCATCACCAATTGACATAGCCTGGATACCGCCAAAGTTTGCACAGGTGCCGAAAGCAATTAAGATTTTTGCTTTTTCTCGTATTTCTTTCAATTCCTTAACCTGCTTATCTGTGTTTATCGAACCTTCTACAAGGGCTATATCAAGTAAAATTTTATCATCATTATTGCTCATTGCTTCATAAAAAACCTTGATATCAGCGGCGGAGAATATAGCCAATAATTCATCTTCACAATCAAGAAGAGCAAGCTGGCATCCAGCACAACCTGTCAATCCATATATTCCTATTATCGGTTTCTTTTTCATGGTTCCTCCTAAATTAATTCTCTCATATGGATAACATCCCAGTATGTAAATACAGGACCATCAATACAAGTGTACCGGTAATCGATAATACAATGACCGCATTTTCCGCAACCGCATTTCATCCTTCTTTCAAGGTTTAGCAAAATTTTATCTTTTTCCAGATTGTATTTAAGGATTTCTTTTACGACGAATTTATACATTACAGGAGGACCGCAAACACAGGCAATTGTATTAGCAGGATCAATATTATTCACATATTTAAATAAATGGGTAACCTTTCCTTCCTCAATTGTATCTTCATAGCCATCATTCCCTTTATCCACAGTAAGAAAAAGTTCTATCTGGTCGGAATCGAGCATTTCTACAAAATCCGGTTTATAAAGCATATCATCAACATTTCTTGCACCGTACAAATAGATTAATCTACCGAATAATTCCCTTTTATCCATAATATAAAGTAATAATGATCTTAACGGAGCAGCTCCCAATCCCCCTGCAACAATAATGATGTCCTTACCCAGCATCTTTTCAATTGGAAATCCATTACCGAAAGGTCCCCGAAGTCCTAACATATCACCATCTTTCAATTCAAATATTTTATTAGTAATTTTTCCTGTTTTCCTGATTGCGAATTCAAAGATACCTTTCCTGGTAGGTGAAGAAGAAATCGAGAATGGTGCTTCACCTGTTCCAAAAAGCGACAACATCATAAATTGTCCGGGTATGTAACTCAGATCCAGATGTTTAAATTCTTCTTTGGGTACAATTTGAAAAAATCTTACATCAGGAGATAGATCACGTTTACTGATAACTCTCATCATAATTGGAGTATATAATTCCGGTTTTTTATTATATTCGTATTTCACTTTCCCCCCTAACCTTTCAATTTTTCAACAATATTTGGAACATTTATGTCGACAGGACAGGTTACAATACATCTTCCACATCCAACGCAACTTGGAGAACCAAAATGCCCGATAAACGCTTTTAATTTGTGAGTGTACCATAGTTTTAATCGTTCTGCTTTCCCTTCCCTGAAATTATGCTGTCCTGCAACGAGTGAATAATCTTTGAACTGACATGAATCCCAGTATCTTCTTCTACTGCCCTGTTCTTTGTTCAATTCCAAATCGTCTATAGTGTTGAAACATGTACAGGTAGGACAGACCATCGTACATTGACCACACGAAAGGCATTTTTCACCAAACTCATTCCAGAATTCAGCGTCATACATTAATTCCATTAAATCTGTAACTCCTTCCATATCCGGGTTGTTTTTATAACTTATATTTTTCTGTTTTCTGAATTCAACGAATTTCTGAGATACATCTTTAGGAAGATTTTCATCGAAAATGTTAGAACCCTTTCTTACAATATCATCACCAATTTCTGAACCTACCCAAACTAAATAATAATCACCCAGATCGAATAAAAATAAATCATAACCTTCTTCCACTATACTGGTATTGGTTTTGTGACAAAAGCAATGTTCATCAGGGATTCCAGATTTTCCGATTATTATTAGTTTCTCCCTTCTTTTCATATAATAATTATCAACATAATCTGTAGTGTAGAATTTAGTAAGGATGTTTACTGCATGAATTTCACAAGCAGGAACATTTACAACAACTTTTGTGGGAATTTCTTCATTATTAATAATAAATTGTTGAGGTGTGAAACTCAGGATATTAAAATCGGGTGGCATAAGGAATTTTTTCACAGGAAGAATCGTTCGGATGCACTCCTCATGAAAAACTAAATCTTTCGGATCTTCAATTTTTTCATAAGAATATCTTTTACTTTTCAGAACCGGAGACCAAACTTCACCGAAGTTTACAAGAACATCGTAAAGTTTCTTCTCATCCTTCTTAGCAAGCTTAAGTGCTCGCATATTCTCCCCCTATAATTATTTTTTTCTTATATTTTCAAAAAAATAAATCATTTTGTTAAATGTATTTTAGCTACAATTTTTCTTAACTCCGGATTTTTTTTACATTCCTTCTTAAAATCTTCATCACGAAGTGAGTTCCTATAACCTGGTCTCTGGAAACGATAAACATACTTCGTTTGATTACTTCTGCTTTCTTCATAAAGTGCAACCACATCTTCAATAAAAACTCTTTCTTCATCTGTTGGAATTACGTATATTTTTACTTTGGAATCATCGGTACTGATATCGAATTCTGCGTTTCTGCTAATTGCCAGATCATTTTTTTCATTATCGAGTTTGATTCCCATGTATTCCAAACCCTGCAGGGCGTTAGCTCGGATGATGCTACTTTTTTCACCCACACCTGCCGTAAAAATAACTGCATCAATTCCACCAACTGCAGCAACATAAGCACCAATATATTTTTTTATGCGATAGCTTTCCATGTCTATAGCAAGCTTCGCTCTATCATCACCTTTTTCTGCCATCTCTTCCACATCACGACGATCCATATATTTTCCTGTTATTCCCAGGATTCCTGATTTATGATTCAGGATTGAATTCATTTCTTTTATTGAATATCCTTCTTTTTCCATCATAAAGAAATCTATAGCAACATCATGATCTCCGGCTCTTGTTCCCATTATTAAACCTTCCAAAGGAGTAAAACCCATACTGGTATCATAAGAAAATCCATACTTAATGGCATTTAAAGAAACTCCATTGCCAATATGACAGATCACAAGATTACATTCAAATGGATCTTTTCCTAGAAGTACAGCAGCTCTGCGGGAAACATACAAAAACGATGTGCCGTGAAATCCATATCTTCTGATTTTATACTTTTCATACCATTCATAAGGAAGAGCGTACATATAAATGTGTTTCGTCATGGTTTGATGCCAGGCCGTATCCATAACAGCAATATGGGGAATATCCGGCATTAATTCTTTAGCTGCTTCAATTCCAAGGATATTCGGAGGATTATGTAAAGGAGCCAACTCAGTTAATTCTTTGAAAGTATTCAAAACTTCATCTGTAATGATCACAGACCTGGAAAATTTCTCTCCACCATGAACAACACGATGTCCAACCGCTGAAACCACCGAAAGGTTTTTTATCACTCCATGTTCTTTACTTACCAGCAGTTCCATTATAAGTTGAATTGCTGCCCGATGATCTGAACAACGTTTGGCAATTTCTATCCTATCCTGCCCCTGAACCTGATGAAGACAAACCGAATCTTTTGTATCCAATCTCTCAATGACCCCATTTGCTAAAATATCCTGCTTATCCCAATCAAACAACTTGTATTTAACCGATGAACTTCCGCAATTTAAACAAAGGATGATCACTTTAAGCTCCTATTTTTCTACTCATTAATTTTTGTTATTCATTTTCCGGTTCCGGTA
>CBFDCX010000115.1:0-6118 GCA_965603415.1 uncultured bacterium | reverse complement strand
TGATCCAGTTTTCTGTAACCAGAGATATACTTCTGCTGGTTCTTGTTTCTCCACCCAGTACAACAATTGGTTTATCAGCAAGTTCATCATCAAAATAACCATATCCTAATCCAACGGTAACACTTTTATCCAAAGTGCCAAAAGTGCTCACGCCATAGAGAATTCCTGCAGATTGTGCGTCTTCAGGTAGTTTGACTATAAGTGCACCTAAAGCTAAGTCCATTTTTTTGGATGTCCTTATTCCTACTTTGGGAGTAAAGAGCAGAACCTGCTCATCCAGATCCAATCCCGGAATTATAGAGAATCCTCCTCCAAGTGTAATATTGTTTGTGATTCCAAATGTAAAGGTCGGGAAAAAAACAAAATAATCTGCGAAATATCCTTCTCCTTGTTTCAGCATCCTGCCGGTTGGAGCAAAAAATAGACGTGAACAATTGGGGTTAGGAAACCAGTATTTTCCATCTTTAAGCTGATCTCTAGAAATCAGTTTTAATTCTGTTATTTCAAAAACTGGAAAAGTTAAAACACCATATTTTGTTTCAAATTTAAGTTCTTCTTCACCAATTTCGATGATCCTTCCTATAAAAGAAGATCCGTCTTCAACAGAAATGATTTGTATTTGAGTAGAATCTGGTATTTCTAGATTAATAGTTTCATTTGATTTTTCTGTTGAAAATAATTGAGTGAAAGTGGTAAAAAACAAAGTGATAAAAGCAATATAAATAATTTTCAAACGCATTCCTTTTTTAAGTAATTAAGAGTCAATGATCTAAAGAAGTGCGAGATATTTTAAGAGTTCAGAAGCGTTTAGAAATTTCAATATTCTACACTTCTTTATCCACATTCCCGAAAAAAGGATAGATGCTTTTATGTGTCAAACATTTTATGTGTTCAAGATTGCCTATATAAAAAAACGCTCCGAAAACTCGGAGCGTTGTATTGACACTTTTTAATGCATGCTTATTTCAAAAGTATCATCTTCATCGTCTTTTCGAAATTAGCGGTTTTTAGTTTATAAAAATAAATTCCTGATGAAACAGATTGCTTTTATTATTCCTTATTCGATTGTTATCTCGTTGGATTTTTTTCCTACTTTATTGCATTTAATGCTTACTTTGATTTTATCTCCCGATTTTGCATCAATGATTCTGTAAACCAAACTACCGCTTTCTGTATTATCCTGTTTTGCTATCTTCTGTTCTATAATTTCTTCATTGTTCAGATATACAATAACATCGATTATAAAATGTTCTTCAGCGTTTTTAACCTTATGAACAAAATTAACCATAAGAAGATGTGTATCATTATCAAATTCCAGATTCACCTCTGAAGCTGGATGTGCCAGCAATAGTGAACTTCCAATTAAACAAATGACCAAGATTAAATATTTCATTGTTTCCTCCATTATTTTTTCTTCCTTTTGAGATACATTATCTTAACCCAGGAAAAATTTAAAATAAAATGACAAATTCCCAGAAATATGAAAAATTTCCCCCCATACTCGTGTATTTCATACAAAAATTCACTGCCCTGGATCTTTGATGGAATAAATTTGTAGAAGATCAATGCTGAAACAGTGATGAAAAAAGCTATCAAAAGAAAAACATTTAAAGCTTTTAATATTGTTTGTTTATTCATACATTTCTTCCTTTATTTCTAATTTTAAAAAACTTGATAATGTGAATACTTTTTTGTCAAAGATTTTTTTATTATTCAGAAAACGTAATCAATTATTTTTCAATTACTTTGCTATTGCCCCATAAAACTCTTTCACGATCTCATTGAAACCGGATTTAATTTCTGCAGTAGAAAAACTAAAATTGACTCTATGATGCAAATAATAAAGTTTGAATTTGAAAAAAATGGAGAAATGAAAAAGTATGCAGAAAGCAGGACTTGATCTGACGCAGGGACACATTATGAAGAATCTGGTGAAGTTGTCACTTCCCATCATGCTGTCCAATTTTCTGCAGATGTTCTACAACCTTACCGATGCTTTCTGGCTGGGTAAGCTGGGTGTTAATGCCCGGGGTGCGGTATCTGTTGCCGGTATTGCCTTTCCGCTCATATTTTTTCTATCTTCTTTCGGATTTGGTTTCGTCATTGCCGGAACAGCGCTCATTGCTCAATATAAAGGAGCCGCAAGACTGGAAGAAATGAAAAAAGTTGTGGGACAATTTGCATTCATCCTGGTTATATTTTGTTCGATCTTTATCTCCGGAAGTTTCATTTTTTTAGATAATATTTTAGCGATTCTACAAGTTCCGTCAGAGATACTCATTGTAACCAAACAGTACATTTCTGTTATCTTGGTGGGCATGATATTCATGTTCATATTTCTTTCTTATCAGAGTTTTTCGCATGGTCTGGGAGATACCGTTTCCCCTATGAAAATCCAGATAATTTCTGTACTTATAAACATGTTTCTCGATCCAATATTGATCTTCGGGATGTGGTTCTTTCCAAGATTGGAAGCGGTAGGAGCTGCTTACGCAACGCTGTTTGCCAGGATTGTTGCGGCGGTGATAGCGATTATTTATATAGAGAAGAAAGCACCGATGATCATGCCCCGGATCAGGGATATGCTGCCGGATAAGGAAATGCTGAAAAGAATTCTGAATATCAGTATTCCCTCTTCAATGGGAATGTCTATAACCAGTTTTGGTTTTCTGCTTCTGCAGGGATTTGTTAATAGTTTCGGAACGGTTGTGATCTCTGTATTCTCGATCGGAAACAGACTCACCGGTTTTTTTATGATGCCTGCTATGGGCATCAGCAATGCGCTGGCAACGGTGATCGGGCAAAATCTGGGAGCTGGAAAGATCGGTAGAGCTGTGCAAAGCGTAAGAAAAGCCTTTGTTTTGATCATGGCGATCATGACGTTGGGTTGTGCTACATTGTTTTTCTTTGGAGCTCAATTAACGGAATTTTTCATCAACGATCCGGAAGTAGTGGAAACAGGCCAAAGAATGTTTCGTGTTACTTCACTGGCATCATTCGTGTTTGGCATTGTATTCATTTTCATGGGAGTTTTCAACGGTTCGGGTCATACTAAACCAACCATGCTGTTGAACATCGTTCGTCTTTGGGGATTGCGAATTCCCTTTGTACTCTTACTCTCCGGGTTAGCGCTGCGTTACATTCGGGTAGATTTCTTAACTCCCTTCCTGAAATGGATGGCTCAACCTTTAGCAGCTTATCCCTACGATGCACTCTGGTGGTCGATGGTGATCTCAAATACAATCGTGGCGCTCGGGGCTTTTGTGATCTATCGAAAGGGAACCTGGAAGAAAGCAAAAATATAAAATAGCTCAAACATCCTTTTTGAGACTTCCGAAGAAAAACGACCTTTAAACTTTCAGCTGCTGTTTTGTTTCCCTTTTTCTAAAAAAAAAGACTCTCCGGTTCGAAGAGTCTTTTATAAAAACATACTTCTCAGATTTTACTTGGTAACTGTAACAGTTCTTGAATAGACACTAATAGCGCTTGTGAACATATTAAAAATAATATCCAAAGCGCTTTGCTCTGTTTTAATTTCATAATCAACCGCATCACCGGCCATCTGATTTGTATCTACTTCATTCAATGGCGCAAGACCAAACAAGATATACCATTGACGAGCTTCAACAACCTGGTTGCCTTGCGCACCTTTTCCAACGGTGTGGATATGAGCTGAACAACTCACCAGAGCTAAAAGTGTAACCAACATGATGATAATCGTAACTTTTTTCATTTGTCTTCTCCCCTTTTATTTTTTATAAGTGTTCCGATCGAAGATTCGATCGCTCTTATATTTTGTTCATAAAACTGTGATGGTACTATGTAATCCAGCATGAAAATGTGTTCATCATCAGAAATGCAGATCAACTTGATAGTTACCTGATCATCCTGTACATGGATAAGCTGCCGGATGTTGAATCCATTATGCAGATAGGATGCTTCTGTAATTGAACCCTGAATGTCACCCGCGAAAAGCTCCGTTAAATAAGCATCCCGAATTTGTACTGTCGGCATTGTTTTTTGAAAAGTGGATAAAAAGCAAATGCAGGAATTCTTCTGATTCAAAAAAACATTTTGGAGTATGATTTCTACAGATGAGGAATCTTCCATTTCCTGTAATGACTGTTCAATAGATGCCATCAGATCAGAGCTTATCTGATTCCACTCTTTGGGAGGGTAGAAGGAAATCCCGATTTCTGTATATTGCTCTCCGATAAGCAGGCTGTCTACATTAAATACCAGCATCTCAAGTTCTTCCTTCTTCTTATCTTTTGTACAGTTCAGCAGAAACAGAGAAATTAATACAATGATCAAGATCTTAACTAGTTTCATTGCTTTTTTAAAATGAACCCGGGGAAAACTTCTCTCTATTAATGTTCAATCTCTGTATATTCGGAAGAATCAAAAGCCAGAACAGGGAAGAAAATAATTGGCAGCAGCAACATTCCAATAGCAAAACCAGTGCCTTTTCCGAATGCTTTTTCTATGTCAAATAAAACTATAATTGCAATAACAATATTCACAAAAGGTATAAACATAAGAAATATCCACCAGATCGGACGGCAGGCAATCTCCAACTGTAAAACGATATTATAGATTGGGACAATACAACCCCAACCGGGCTTTCCTGCTTTCACATAGATCTTCCATTGAACGATAATAAAAAAAATGATTAGAGCGAAATAAAAAATCCAGAAAACGATACCTAAACCAGCAACAGATTCCGCAGCATATGCATCATCATACATTATTTACCTCCCTTTTTATAAATTTGAAACAAAGGTTAATGTGTTTAAAGTCAAGAATTTTTTATTTAAAGAGAAACTTGAATCAGGCAATTACCGGAGTATCGCCTGTTTTTCCATGCAAACCATTGCGAAGGTCAATGTGAAAGAATCTCTCTGGGAGAAACCATTCGCAAGGTTATATTATTTTTCCATCACAATAATTTTCGGTCTGGTTACTCCGGCGCGAATCTGGGTATGACCATTGATATAGATCATATTTCCATCGTGCTCTTTGAAGAATTTATCGTAATCGCTATCCATTTCAAAATTACCAAAACCTTCCGTTATTATCAGCGGGAAGGGAATATTCTCATTGCCGGTGAGTGCCACTCCGATATCTTCACCGATGAACTCTACCAGGTCTTTGTTGTCGATGGAGGCAGCGATTACTCCCTTAACTTTTTTCTTTTCCGCTTTTTTCAGGAAGGAAATATCGATTCTGGCAGGGATGATAACGACATCATTTTCAGTACATTTTTTTATATTCTTAACATTTTCCAGATATTTCAGTTTTCCCCAGCTTTCCGAACCGAACCCGATGATACCCAGCAGGGAGGAACCTTCATGAGAAATTATGGCAGAAAGCTCAGACTCAATTTTTGTAACTGTTCCCTTTATGCCAGCAAAGCGATAATAGGGGTCTTTATCATATTGAATTGTGACCGTTCCCTTTTCCGTATCGATCTTCTTGATAGTTCCTGTGGTGGGGGCAGTAACTACCATGGGAAAACCGGAACCCTGCACATCAATTATTTTGGAAGCTACCAGCCCTCCTGCATAGATAAAATCATTCAGGCTTTTCTTCATATAACGGGTTATCATTTTAGGTTTAATATTCAGTTTTTTAGCAACGTTCAAAGTTACAGGTTTTGTGGAATAATCCTGGATCTCCCGCATAATGATTGTACCGGAATCGAAATTTATCTTTTCTACTCTGCCGCGCACCGGTGAATCGAAATAGAAGTGCTGGAACTGAAGTTCGTCTATCAACTTTCTGGAACCGATCTCAGCGATGCGCTGTCCGTATTTTACCTCTTCTCCTTCTTTGATCCTGATCGATTTTTCGATATTATCCGGATTCAGATGCAGGTAGGTTTTATCGAAGAGTGAGATCACATAAACCCGGGGTGGATCGTAGAGGTTTTCACCAATGATGGTATCAGGTGTTACAGTATCTCCTTTTTTCACTAGGATATTTCCTTTGTAGGGAAGTTCAACTTTGTGAGTCTGCTTTCCTTTTTTAATCGGTTTCTTTTGGATAAAAGCCATAAAGTCCGCTTCGAGTTCCTGGGGAGATGAGTCGAATTTGTAAAGATCCAGTTTTTCATTTT
>CBFDCX010000114.1:0-6191 GCA_965603415.1 uncultured bacterium | reverse complement strand
TTTTAAGTGAAACTCTTGAATTCTCTTTAAGAGAGTAATTTATTGTTGTGGTTGGGTTGAAGGGGTTGGGGTAGTTATTCATTTTTATTACCTGTGGAATTATGATTTCTTCATTTACATCTGTAACCAGATCAAGTATCACTTCAGCATCCACCCAGTAGGGATTATAACCCAAGTCTCCTGCTTTTTGTGTTGTAAAAAAAAAGTACAAATTATCATATGAGATAAATGCAAAAGCTTCTTCACTCGATGAATTTATTATTGAACCTAAATTTATTGCTTCAGTCCAGTCTCCATTGTTATCTTTTAAACTTATATAAATGTCGTTAAAACCAAAACCTCCTGGTCTATTGGAAGAAAACATAATAAAATTATCATCCGGATCAATATATGATGCAAATTCAAAAAAATCTATATTGATCACTGCTGGGAGCATTTGAGGAGTCTGATAGCTTCCATTAACGAATCTCGTGCAGTAAAGGTCACAATTATTGTCGCCCCAGATTTCAAAATAAATATCTTTGTTTCTGTTGATAGCGAATTGCCAGCCAAGAAATCTTCCCGGAGGATATGGAATGTCTAAAGCTTCCGGTTCTGTCCATTCATCATTTTCTTTTATACTCATAAAAATCCAACCTCCGGGTCGAGTAGAAATAAAATACAATGAATCCCCTGTTACTGAGAATAACGGACAGTTTTCTTCGTAATCAGGATTTGCAAATGATGGAGCTTCCGGTTCTGTCCATTCATCATTCTCAACTTTCATATACAACATTTCTATATATTGAGCAACATCATAATATTTTACAAAAAACATTTCATCACCATCTGGTGAGAAGATCGGTGAGCTGTGCCACCACCAATCTGCATTGGATTGGAGTGATTCTGGAGGAAACCTTTCCGGAATATTTCCTGGTGGATCTTGACCTAAATATAACCAACTCTGACCAGAAAGGTTGATACATAATGAGAGAAACAGAATTACTGTATATGATATAAAAAAAACTTTTTTCATTTGTAACTCCTTTTATTATTCATATTTCAACGCTTTCACAGGATTTGAATTTGCTGCTTTAATTGTCTGGAAACTTATAGTAATTAAAGCAATAAATATAACAATCAAACCAGATAATATAAAAATTCCAATATTTATATTCATCCTATAAACAAAACTCTCAAGCCATTTATTCATGGCATACCAGGTAACAGGCCAGGCAATAAGATTTGCCAAAATAACCCATTTTGTGAAGTCAAAAGAGAGCAACTTTACAATTTGTGATACAGAAGAACCGAGAACTTTTCTGATGCCGATCTCTTTTGTTCTTTGTTCTGTCATAAAAGCTGAAAGTCCCAATAATCCAAGACAGGAAATGATTATAGCCAGAATGGAGAACACTCCCATATTATCGGCAAAATTCCTTTCATCTGCAAATTGAAAATTAAATTCCTCGTCAAAATATCTGTATCTGAATGGAATATCAGGATTAAGCTCGTTATGAATTTTTTCAATTTCATCTATTACTCGAGCGTTATTCATTCCGTCTGTTTTAACAAAAAGTCTTGGATATGTATCTTGAGAAAATAAAAGAAATACCGGATTAACTGTTCTGCGAGCAGTAGTGAAATTAAAATCTTTTACAACTCCGATCACTGTTCGCTGTTCAGTTGTTTCGTCTTCATTATAAATCGTAACTGTTTTGCCAATTGGATCGCCATCCCAGTTAGCAAATTCAACTGCTGCTTCATTCAAAATGACTGTTTCGTTTTCATCTGAAGCCAATTCGGAATTGAAGTTCCTCCCCTTGATAAGTGAGATTTTTAAGGTCGGAATAAATCCGTCATCAACTACCAATCTATCAAACATTCCACCTTTCTCTTCTTCCATTCCTTCCGGAGCAACCTGGTATTTTTGCAGAGTTCCTCCAGTGTAACTATTTGTACTTCCAATGGAAATAACTGATGGAAGTTTTTGAATATTGTCCATTTCCAGTCTGAAAGTCTCATCATTCTGATTTCGGATCGAAAAAACATTTTCTCTGTTATATCCAAGGTCTATTTCATTCAGGAAATCAATCTGAGATTTTACTATAAGTACCGCTGCTATTAATGATATCGATACAGCAAATTGGCTTACTACTAATATCCTACGTATAATAGTTCCACTTTTACTCGTATTGAAATTCCCTTTCAGAACACCTGTCATTCTGAATCCGGAAATGATCATTGCAGGATAAATACCTGCTAAAAAGCCGATAAATCCTACAGCAATAAAAAGTGAAATAATTAGAATCAGATTTTGAAAAATATTGAAATCTGAATTATTATGCAGAAAATCATTTAAATACGGGATAGATATTTCAAAGAGAGCGAGGGCAATGAAGAAGGCAAGAAAAGTGATGATAAGTGATTCCCACATAAATTGAGCGAAAATCTGCATTCTTTTTCCACCAACTACTTTACGAAGAGTTACTTCTTTTGCTCTTTTAGTGGCTCTGGCACTCGATAGATTTATAAAATTTATGGAAGCAATAAATAATACAAGGACAGCAATAAATCCCAGAGCATATACTTTTGTTTTATCATTTTTCCCAAAATTCATAACATCGAAACGAAGATGATTTGAACCGAGATGGATATCTTTTAAAGGCTGTAGCTTGGGAGACCAGATGCTGGCAAACCCGTTTTCAGCAGCGAAATCCGCGACTTTTCTCTCAACATCATTCAATAAAGCTGTTTCAGTTATACGAATATAACCCGTCAAAGCGACATTTGTCCAGGAATTCCACCAAATAGGACTCCATTCAATTCTGAAGGGAGCGATGCAATCGAATCTGATACTTGAATTTGTAGGAGGAGCTTCAATTAATCCTGCCACATAGGCATCTTCAATATCAAGAAAATCGACAGGTTTACCAAGCGGGTCTTCATCACCGAACACTCTTTCCGCTATTTCCGGAGTAAGATAGATACCGTTCAAATCGACCAAAGGTTCTTCTGATTCTCCTGCGAGAATTCTAAAATCGAAAACATTGAAAAAATCCTGATCCGCAATCAACGTTAATGCTCTTATTGCATCTTCATCATCTTGATTTTCTTCTTCGTTTTGAACTTTACTGATCCTGGATCTTCCAAAATGAGTCACTCTTGTAGATGCAATTATTTCCGGGATCCCTTTTTGTATGCTTTCCATCAATGGTCCGGATGTAATTGCATAGATCAGCGAATTGCTGTTCTCAGATTTTTCTTCAGTCAGCATTCTATAAATATTATCAGCATTTTGATGAAACTGGTCATAAGTCAGGTCATCGATAACATAAAATGAAATTATCAAACAAACTGCCAGACCGATAGCAAAACCGAAGATATTTATGAATGAATACATCTTTTGTCTGAAGATGTTCCTGAACGCTATTGTTAAATAATTTTTAAACATTTTAACCTCTCTTTATTTTAGGAAATATCCTGCCTGTCCTTTTTTTATAATCTGCATAATCTGAAAAATGCTGCAGCATCATTTTCTCTTCTTTCTTTATCCTGTATAAATATAAAGGTAGTATCAATATTAGCATGGAAGGACCAACGATCCAATTCCACAGTAGTAACATCTGTGCAATTCCCCAGCCGAAATGCGCGGCATACATAGGATGGCGGAGATATCGAAATATACCATCTGTGATCAGTTCATGTTCTTTTCTGATCTCCAAGAGCGGAGACCAGTTTTTGCTCAGATCGGCATGGGAACGGAATAATAACCACAGCGAAAAAATAAATATCAGGCAGCCGGTAATCCCACACCAGGATGGAAGCAGATAATCGGCAATGGTAAGCCAGTTTGTGAAAGCCATTATCAAAGGTAGAAAGAACATTCCCAAAGAAGGTATTACCATTAAAACAAATTCAACAGAATTGGAATAACTTTTTGCAATATTTTTTTTAAAATAACTTCTTTTGTAATAAGCACGAATAATGGAGCCAATTACAAAAAATACAAAATAACAGATAACAAAGAATCTAGAATTCATAGTTTACTCATACTTCAGTGCTTCCACAGGATTAGCATAGGCAGATTTCAGGGTTTGCACACTAACAGTAACGAGGGCAATAACAAGCGCTAGTCCACCGGATGCAAAGAAAATCCAGAGACTGATATTAGTGCGATAAGCAAAATTCTGTAACCATTTACTCATTGCAATATAGGCTAACGGACAAGCGATCAAACAGGAAAGAAGGACTAATTTGGTAAAATCTCTGGAAAGCAGTGCAATGATCTGCAATACAGATGCTCCCATAACTTTGCGAACACCTATCTCCTTGGTTCGTTGTTCGGCTGTAAAAGCTGCCAAACCAAATAAACCCAGACAGGCGATGAAAATGGTGATGAAAGTGAAATAGCTGAAGAGAACTATTAGTTTTTCTTCTGCCAGATAGAGCTGATTCAATTGATCATCTACAAACACGAACCGGATGGGCTCTTCCGGGTTGAAACGATTCCAGACTTCAGAAATATAATCAATCGTTTTGCTATAATTTTCTCTCTTTATACGAACGAAGACCCGTAGATTTTCCCGGTAGCGGTATTGCATATCATCGGTGATGAGCCAGATGAGAACAGGATGAATTTCCTGCCGCATGGAATTGGCATGAAAGTCTTTTACAACCCCGATAATATTCACAAAATTATCATTACCCAAACTGTCTGTGAAAGCCACTACCCTTTTTCCAAGCGGTTTATCCCAGCCGAATTTTCGCACGGCAGCTTCATTTACCATTACAGATTGTATCCAGGTATTTTCTAGATCACGACTGAAATTCTTGCCATCTACAATTTCCATTTCCATTGCATCGATATACTCATAATCTACCTGCATGAACTGGCAGCTCATCTGTTGAATATCACCTTCATTTGTTTCTGCTCGAACCGGAGATCGATTGAATGTAGTGCCGGGCATATTGAAAGAAGCTGCAGCGGATACAATACCCTGATGCGAAAGAAGCTCCTGTTTGAAAGACTGCATCTGCTGTTCAATCTCTCTGTTCTGTACACTTATCGCCATTAGATATTCTTTATTGAAGCCCAGATCTTTACTTTTAGAATACATCAATTGTTTAATAACAATCAGTGTTCCAATGATCATAACTATAGAAATGGTGAATTGAATTATTATCAGAATTTTTCGGAATAAAGTTCCCTTGGCACCTTTGATGGTTTCCGATTTAAGTGTATGAACAGGTTGAAAATGAGAAAGGAAAAAGGCTGGATAAATTCCAGCTAAAAATCCAATAACAAACCCTAACAAAAGTGTCCCAACTATGTATTGAGGATGAGTGAACAGATTAATTTCCGCGTTCAAAGACGTGATATCATTGAATACGGGTAGCAACAATTCGACCAGTACAAGTGAAATTGCTGCAGCACTTGTTGCCATCAAAATAGATTCCAATAAAAATTGCCTGATCAATGAACCACGATTTGAACCAAAAACTTTACGCAGTCCAACTTCTCTGCTGCGTCGGGCAGAACGTGCAGTTGCCAAATTCATATAGTTTATACAGGCAATAAGCAGCAGGAAAACAGCAATTATGCTAAAAACATAAATGTAAATTATATCACCATTGGGATACATTTCCCACACCAGATCGGAATGAAGTCGAATGGATTTAATAGACTGTAAGGAAAGTGTTGAATGCCCGTTTATTCTATCGTAGGTTTCCTTCATGTAGGTTTCATAGAATTCGGGAAATTTTGCTTCCAAATCTGCCGGATCGGCGCCATCGACCAAAAGAAAATAATGATACACTTGCCAGCCATACCACACATTTTCTTCTCCCTGTCGGTATGCTCCTATCCAGGGAACCAGTGCGTCATAAGGAAAATGAGTACGACCGGGATGATCTTTAATGACAGCGGTTACTACCAGGTCAAAAGCATTTTCTATAGAGATCGTTTTTTGATATGGATCCTCATCTCCAAATATCCTTTTAGCCAGACTTTCAGAAATAATGATGGCATTTTGCTGCGAAAAAGCTTCTTCGGCATTTCCTTCAACAAATTCATTATGAAAAACATTAAAGAAAGTTGAGTCAACTGCAAAAATATTTTCTGTGACTACAGCATTCTGTTCATAATAGAGATTTGCTTTATGAGTATATAAACCATTTACACCGTATACTCTGGTATTCTCCAGAATTTC
>CBFDCX010000113.1:0-6242 GCA_965603415.1 uncultured bacterium | reverse complement strand
TTTTTTTATTTTTGTATATCTTTTATTCTTTTTTTTTTTTTCAAGTAAGGTGTTCCGGAAATCAATCCGTTAAATGTGACAATTAAATCATCTTCTTTAAAATTAAGATTAAATAAAGATTTTGATGAAAAACGATTTTCATCATATACAGATACTATTTTCTCAATTCCCGGGTAATTATTACCAAATTTTCGTAACAAATCCGTTATTTCTATTGTTTCAAAAGAATTTTCCTTAAGATTGATAACATCTATTTGACGAGGAGAATATCGTAGGATCTCATCGGAAGTAATATTAACTTTCAGATTAGGTTGTCCCGGTGCAGTTAAAATTGGATAATCATCGCTTAATCTGTCTACAGATCTAGTGCCCAATCCCGGAACCATTCGTACCAATCCATCTTCCCTTTTTATTCTGGGTGACCACTTGAATTCATTATTACTGAAGGCAACTCCTGCATAAGAAGGCAGGAAGTAATCACCTACTTTTGTTCCTACAACTTCCTGAATTATTAATGCCATCTCTTCATGAAAATCAAGTAATCCTCGCTCTTTTCTGTATTCGATCGGATCAGGTCCAAACGTGGAAGCATATATTTCTGCAACTGCATCCATCAAAGCATTCAAACGTTCATTTTTGGAGCCCTGATTTGCTAAGAACAGACTTTTATATTTTCCTGAGAAAGCTGCTCCTACTCTATCTTCCAATAAACTGGAACTTCTTACAACTATCGGATTTTCCCCAAAATCGTCTAAAGCAATTGATAGCCCGTTTATTATGTCATTTGGGAAATAAGAATTCTTAAAAATCTGAATGATATTACCATATTCTTCACGGATCTGTTCAATTGATTTATACTTCTGTTCAAAAGCTTCCTCAAGGTTGTTATAATGAAGAAAATACTGCATCGTATCAGAAGTTACACACCAAGTTTTGGGAATTTTAATGTTCAGGCTTTGATCATCATCTCCCTTGGCGTTTTTCAGAATATTATAGGCAAGGAAAATACCTGCGCTTTTACCACCTAATTTCCCATGACTATTCTGCGGGAAAATAATGTGTTGCATAATATAATAAAAATCTTTAACATTTACGTAATTTTTTGCAATATTAATGAACTCAAGTTGCTCTGTAAAAAGCCTGTAGATCAATAGAACATTGATATTTATGTTGGTATTTAAAGATAATTTTGTCTTATCAAGACCAAGATGTCGATAACGACTAATTGCATTCTGGATATCATTGAGAGAAGAAGCCAGGCTTTCAAGTGCTAAAATCAAGAAATCTATTTTTTCTTCCTGGATCCATTTTTGAAAATTTTTTAATATATCTTCATCACTCAGATATTCAGAGGCTATTATAAAAACCTGATCACTAAGATCGGTCATTGATTCGATATCTCTTTTCTTACTTGGAATATTTAAATCAAAAGTTGAATTTGTGGTTTTTGAATTTTTTTCACCCTCAAAAGAAAGTAGTAATTCCCTCGCTTTATCTATGCCTATCCAGCATAAATAGTTCATCATTTTCCTGGAGATTCTTAGAAATAAGCTGGAATCGGTTGCTTTTATCAGATCTATAATTATCTTCCAATCCTTTTTTTTATGGCTTTCGATAGCATCTTTTACCGTGTCCAGTTCCATAACAGTTTGTTTCAACTTTTTATGATAAATATAGTTACCTACCCTTTCTGCAATTGTCTTTAATAATTTTTTTTCATCAGGCAAGAACGGATCTTCCTTACATAATCCGGTTGTATCAATATAAAAAACCTGAATTTTTCCAATAATTTTCTTTTCTACGATAATGTTTGCACTTAGAAAACAGTCTGTTTCCTTAAAACCTCCAGATTGAAATACCAGATTTCTATAATTGATCCTTGCCTTACAAATCTTGCTATATTGCCAACCCTGTGGAATTACTTTGATCAACTTTTTAAAGATGTCTTCAAGCTCTGCATCATAATTTTTCAGGATTTTTTCAACATTGTATAAACAGTTTAATTCTTTAGCTCTTTCATTGAGGTTTTCTATTAATAACTCTAAATTTTTACTTTGTTTTTTCATTTTAATATCACTCCTGTTCCATTGCGACCATCCACCTTTACTTTCAAAGGTGATGATAATCGAACATGCTGTACGAATTTAGTTTCAGTAATAATTTTCTGCTTTAAAAGCCAGTTCCAGTCAATCTTTATTTTTTGAGTACTCTTGCATGAAAAATAAAAAATCCCAAAACTGGTTATATTATGAAAGAAATGAGAACCCTGGCTATAATCCGGATTCATGTCCGGCAGGCTGGATTCCACGATAACTTTTGCACCGGATATCTGATTCCAGACAACAGGAATTCCCAACCATGGATCTGAAGATCCCCACCTGCCAAATCCAATTAGTATGTAATCGATATTTTTATCAGTGAGAGAAGAATTTATCTGCTCTATTTCCTTAGCCATCGCTCTTGTATACTCAGCCCGGAAATCATTTGGTTTGATAAATACAATGTCTTTGATCTCATCATTGACGCCATTTCCCATAATATGATTGGAATAAATAAATATCTTCTCCTGATTGTAATCTTCGATATGAACTTCAACAAATTTATTAGAAACAACCATTGGTCTCACCTGTAAAAAACCAAATCTGGCAGATTGGATATTATCTGGCTTATAAGACATTGCAAATTCAATTTCAACTTCTGTCTGAAATTTTTCTTCCGATACTTTCATTATCTTTTTTAAGATCTCATTCAAAGGTATGATCTTTGTCTTTAAGATCGGTGCAAATGTGATTACTCTTGGTCCATAACCCGAAATCCCGGAATAAATACGGTCGGATTGAAGATCATAGGTAGAACAGATGTTTTTGATAATATCGTCTTCTTCTGCTTCTTTCAGCGTGTGCTTCTCGAGGTATTCTGTTTCTTTAATGGGATCGTATTCAGTAAGTTTCCCCAAATTAACAGACCAAAATTCAGTTTGAGTCATCTTTAACATATCATTTGTAGAATTATAAGGTGGTGGAGCAGCAGGAAATTCCGGTGAATAATTCCACACTTTCCCTCCATCAACAATTGATTTTCCAAGACCCATTGCAAGGCTCACAACTCCACCTTCCGGTTTAGATTTTCCTGTGGGATAAAAATTATACGATCTGGCAACACCAGATATAGCCGGATAAAATCTATCTCCGTATTTTTCACCGACTATTTCCTGGATCACAACAGCCATTTTTTCTTGTTTAATATCTTTTTTTATTGCTTTAAAATAGTTTTTGGAACTGCTGAAAAAAGTGGAAGCGTAAACAAATTTTATTGCTTCTACTAATTTATTGAAACGGGTTTTGGTATCAAACTGATTATTGGGTATCATTTTCGTTTCGAAAATTCCTGCCAGAGGTTCATACATTTTATCTTCAAATAAACTTGAGGAGCGAATAGCGAGTGGTTTATGAATTTTGGAAATAAGACTGAATAAGTCACCATCGATAAAAGCTGGTAAACTTGCTTTTTGGAAAGCATTTGCAATAATATCATCAGATTGATCGGATAATGCAAGATCATAAAGGTTATTTTCTTTCATGAAAATATCGAAGATATCCGTTAAAATAACTGTCATTTGTGGAATATCAACAGTTATATCATTATACTTATTATCTTTAAAAATAGAATCTATTGTATCTTTCATCAAGATCAGGCTGGAAGCTTTACCACCCGGTTCATCATTCCCTATGAAATTGAAGCTGCTGTCCTTATACATGAGGTTTCTATCAAATATTATCTTTTTATTCATCTTGGTAAAGTTCCCATCATTTCAATGCAATTGCTTCCAATAAAAAAGCAGGGAACTTTAATGTCCCCTGCCAAGTAATTTAAACTATATCCAGCCTCTATCTCTGGAAGCCTGTGCAACTTTGTTTATCGAGATCACATAGGCAGCATCCCTCATATAAAGGTTCTTTTCTTTGGCCAGTTTGGAAACATCAAGATACGCAGATGTCATTTTAACATCTAGCTTTCCAAAGACTTCATCCCTTTCCCAGTAGTAATTCATATTACATTGAACCTGTTCAAAGTAACTGCATGTTACACCACCGGCATTAGCCAGAAAATCCGGGATCATGTGAATTCCTCTTTCCTTGATAATTGCATCAGCTTCCGGCGTGGTTGGTCCGTTTGCACCTTCTGCAATTACTTTTACTTTAGAGCTGATCTTATCAACATTATCTTTTGTGATTTGATTTTCCAGAGCTGAGGGTACAAGAATATCAACTTCCTGCTCGATCCATTGATCACCTGGTAATACATCATAGCCGAGAGCTTTGGCTTTTTCTTTATTGATACCGCCAAATCTATCCGTGATAGATAATAGATCATCAATATTAATCCCATCAGTTTTTACGAACGTGTAAGAAGTATTGTCAGCTTGATCCCAACAGGAAACACAGATCACTTTTCCACCTAATTGATTGTAAAGTTTTATAGCGTATTGAGCAACGTTTCCAAAACCCTGAAAAGCAGCAGTAGTATCCGTCGGTTTGATATTCATTTCTTTCAAAGCTTCTCTCACAGTAAAGATAACACCATAACCGGTGGCTTCTGTTCTTCCCAGCGAACCACCCATTCCAACAGGTTTTCCAGTGATCATACCAGGATATTTTGCACCATGAATAGTTTCATATTCATCGAGCATCCACAGCATGTGCTGAGCACTTGTCATAACATCCGGAGCAGGAACATCTTGTAATGGCCCAATATCTCGCGCAATTTGCCTTACCCAGCCTCTACAGATCTGTTCCTGTTCTCTTTCACTCAAATTATGAGGATCACAGATAACTCCGCCTTTACTTCCTCCCAGAGGGATATCAACAACTGCGCACTTCCAGGTCATCCACATAGATAAAGCACGAACAGTATCTATTGTTTCCTGCGGATGGAACCTGATTCCACCTTTACCGGGTCCCCTGGCATCATTATGCTGACACCTGAATCCCCTGAAAACCTTAGAAGTTCCATCATCCATTTTCACAGGTATACTGAAATGATATTCCCTTACCGGGTTTCGTAATAGATCCTTTGTTGCTTCATCCAGATTTAAGATTTCGGCAACATCATCAAACTGCTTCTGCGCCATCTCAAAAGCGTTGAATGTTCTACTCATTTTTTACTCCTTTATTTTTTTTGATTATCGAGAACTTTTTATTTTTTCCTAAATTTAAAGTCAATATGTTTATATTGTTTTCAATATTTTATTCATTTCATTAAATATCTCTATGTAAGTATTATATTTTATAACAAATTGAATTGTAATATTTTTTTTTAAAAGTTATGTTTTAAAGACATGAAAGCATGGAATATCTGTATTGTTAAATAGTAATCTGATATCCTTTTACCTTGACATAATATGAGTGTATAAAGTTTATTTTGGCAGTAATTTCAAAAGGATTAAATATGAAAAGATTGATAATTCTTATTCTGTTGCTTTATACAATTTCGATTTTTGCTCAATATGGAGATTTTAGTTGGAACTCTCCGCAATTAACTTCAAACAATTCAATGTCATTTTTAGCAAAGAACACGGATGAATCAAATTTATTTCCGATGAAAAATATACGTGAATTAAGAGATTCTTCCACCTTCAACTTTGCACTTTTTTCCTGGCAGGATTTTAAACATTCAGTAGGCAATTTCTTTTCACAGGATGATAATTCATATTTTCTTTACTATCGTACAGCTGATAGACAACCTAAACAATTAGGTCATTCCATAAGACTTTTTCATCCTAACAACGTACCGTTAAGATCTCTTCTCAGGTTCAGTTTACATACTGGAAGTGACTTCGCAGTTAAAGACGATACTAATTACTATTTTGTTTATTATGGCACAAAACTTTCAGGTTATATCAATCGCAGATTATTCTTTTATGGATACTGGTGGGCAGGTCATTTTGCAGGTGATACAGATTATGCAAGGTCTTCCCCGCTCATTGATAGTTGGACGCAGAACTCTACCGACAGCGACCAGGTCCATCTTGATAATATTACCGGTAAGATCACCTATATAGGGAAAGGTAACTTCTGGTCAGTTTCTGTTGGTAGAGGAAAATACCAGGTAGGAAGCAACATCGGTGGAAGTATCATCTTGAACGAAGATTGCAACGATTATGGCTATTTTAGTAATAAGTTCATTTTTAAAGAACTTTATATCTCATTTCTGCATGCCACTCTCATACCGGACAGCACCAG
>CBFDCX010000112.1:0-6271 GCA_965603415.1 uncultured bacterium | reverse complement strand
CATAATGGCAAGTGGAAACCACATAATCTTTCAGGTGCGGAAGTAAATAATTATGAACTGGAACTTATGCTGAAACCGTTCAAATTCATAGAATTGAATGGAATTTATAATCGTACTAAAGCGATAGACTGCACTTACAACGAGGATGGTTCTCAAACTGCATTCTTTGGAAAGAAAATAATGTACATTCCCGATTATACATTTAATTTAAATCTGCAGATGAAATATAAACAATTATCAGGAAAAGCATCTTACATGTGTACTGGTGAACAATGGACAACCCGCGATCAATTAATGGAAGAAAAGCAGCTTTCTGAATATGGATTGGTTGATGCAGGATTACAGTATATATGTTATTGGAATAAATTTGAAATTCTTTTGGGAATAGCAATGAACAATTTATTCAACGAGTTATATGAAATCTATAAATACATTCCTCAACCGGGATTTAATTGGGAGATGAATTTAGGTTTGAAATATGAAATTTGATACGAGTAATAATTTTATTCTAGGAGAGTAAAAGAAATGAAAAGAAATACTTTTTTGTTATTTTTAGCAGTCTCGTTAAATTTATGGGGGACGGGAGGTTTCGTAGTAAATTCAGGAAGCGAGACTTTATCTAAGATCGATTTTGAAACAGGTGAAATTAACAATACTTTTTGTGCATTGGGTTTAATGCCAAACAGGGTGGCTTTAACAGAAGATTTTGCTTATGTAGTAAATTCAGGTGACAACAGCCTACAAAAGATCGATATTGTTACAGGTTCAACAGTTTCTAATATTTTTATCGAAGCATCATCGAATCCGTATGATATTATTATAGATGAGAATTATGCATTTGTGAGCGGTGCACTTACGAATAAAGTTTATAAAATTAATCTGAATAATGAAATTGTGGAAAGCTCAATTGAAGTTGGTGGAAATCCAGCAGGAATGGTTATATTCAATAATATGCTTTACGTTGGTAACAGCGATTATGCAACAGGATATACAAATTGTTCCGTTTCTGTGATTGATCTGGGATCATTTACTGTGGAAGATACAGTTCCCGTTGAAGTTAATCCGCAATTCGTGGCAGCTATCAATGGAAATATTCATGTAAGTTGCGGTGGAAACTGGAGCACCATTTTCGGAAAGATATGCATTCTTGATCCGGAAACAAATACCATTACATATGTTCTGGATATAGGAGGTATTACCAGCAATTTTGCGATCACTCCTGGAAATGTTGTTTACGTGGCAGACGGCAACAGCACAGCTCTCTATGCATATGATGCGGTCAATCTGGAGATTATTTATGATAGTACGAATCCCTTTACACCCGGTGGCACAATGGTAGCTGCAAACGATGAATTCCTGACTGTTCTGGGTGGTGAGTGGGGACAGAACTTTACCGTAAAAACATACGACTTTGAGGAGAACTTGTTAAATGAATACACCGTGGGTTTATATGCAACGGATATTAAAATCTACAACACTGGAACAGGTACAGATAATAATGAAGTTGTAAAGACAGATTTCCAATTGAATAACTATCCCAATCCTTTTAACCCTACAACAACTATTTCTTTTTCAGTAGCACAAACATCCCCGTTTGTGAATCTCGATATTTATAATATCAAAGGGCAGAAGATTAAAACATTTGTTACATGCCCAAGCGGGGGTTCAGGAACAAGAAGTGTTATTTGGAACGGAACGGATGAAAACAATCAGTCTGTAAGTTCCGGTATTTATTTCTACCGATTAAAAGCTGGTAATATTGAATCAACAAAGAAAATGATCTTGATGAAATAATACTACTTATTGATAATATAGCACCCGGTGAGAGCTGGGTGTTTTTTTTGTCTGAATAAGGTCTTCCTGTTTACACGAAAATAACCTTTCAAATATAATTAAAAAAATCTTGACATAGACAATAACAATTTCAAGTTTGTAACCGTTACAGATGAGAAATTGTAACAGAGGTGGAATAATGAAGAGTATTATCGAGATACTGAAAGAGCATGATATTGCTCCTTCCATGCAGAGGGTAAAGATACTGGAATATTTAAAAAACTATAAAATACATCCCACGGCAGATATGATTTATCAAGCGTTGGTGGATGAAATGCCCACACTTTCAAAAACTACAGTTTATAATACTTTGAAAACCCTTACGGAAAAAGGTATCCTGGTGGCTCTCTCGCTGTTTGATAAGGAAGAGCGATATGAATATAACACCGACCCGCACATTCATTTCAAATGTATTAAATGCGGAAAAATCTACGATATTTCAGAATCTTTTGAATGTTTGAAAAATAAGAAAATAGAAGGTCATCAAGTTGTCGAGCATCATGTCAATTTGAAAGGCATTTGTAAAGAATGCTTGAAAGAAAAGTAGCTTATAGCAATTTGCTGTTAGCTCTTAGCAAAGGAAAAGAAAAATGAGAGATTTCAAAAAATTAAATGTGTGGCAAGAAGCTCATAATCTTGTTTTAGCTGTATATAGAGAAACTAAGAAATTTCCCAAAGAAGAAATTTATTGTCTTACTTCTCAATTACGCAGAGCTGTGGTTTCAATACCAAATAATATTGCTGAAGGGTGTGGACGGAACTCCAAAAAAGAATTATATAATTTTCTAAATATTTCAATGGGGTCATCATCAGAAGTTGAATACTTATTGCTTTTAGCCCATGATCTTAAATACTTCTCTGATGAACATATTATCTTAAATGATCAGTTAATGAAAGTGCGAAAAATGCTTAATGTGTTTATGCAGCAAATCGGTCGCGATATAGAAGCTGGGGCCAACAGCCATCTGCTAAAAGCTAAAGGATAAACATGCCTGAATTACCCGAAGTACAAACTATAATTAATGGACTGACCCGGAAAGTTCTGGGGAAGGAGATCGAAGAGATCAATGAGCTCCGAGCGGGGACAGTGGTCTGGCAAAATCCTGTTACAAGTTTGGGAAAAATTAATTCTATCTCGAGAAGAGGTAAGTATATTTTAATGCAAACTTCTAATAATTTCAAACTTGTGATCCACCTGAGAATGACAGGAAAATTAATATTCGAGACAGATCTGGCAAAGACATCGGATCATGCCCGAGCTAAACTAGTTTTTAGCGATAATACAAAATTGATATTCAACGATATTCGGACCTTTGGTAAAATTCAAATACTCAAAATAAATGAGAAGATTGAAGCATTGCAAAAACTGGGAGTGGAACCATTATCAGATAATTTTGATACCAGATATTTGAAAAATAAGCTAAAGAATAGAAAAGCTCCTATTAAAAATATTTTGCTCGACCAACGGGTTATTGCGGGATTAGGTAACATCTATGTTGCAGAGATTCTCTTTCGCAGCAAGATAGATCCGAGAATTCCGGGTAATAAACTTAAAAAAAAGAAATTGGAAAGTATTGTATCGGAAACAAAAAAAGTTTTACAGGAAGCTATCAAACATAACGGAACTACCATTTCCGATTACCGCAGTGTGGAAGATAAAACTGGTGAATTCCAGAATTTCCTTAAAGTATATAGAAAAGAAAATTGTGAATGTGGACATCAAATAAAAAAAATCAAGCAGGCAGGACGCTCAACCTATTATTGTCCTGTGTGTCAGAAATAAAACTCCCTTTTATGGGGAGAAAGAAAAATGAAATTTTTCAAAGGGGCTTATTATGAAAGCTATTAAAATCAAAAAAGGAATTTACTGGGTTGGTGGAATAGATTGGAACTTAAGAAATTTTCATGGTTATCTCACTCAACGTGGTTCCACCTATAATTCATATTTGATAGTAGATGAAAAAATCACCCTGATCGATAATGTTAAATATTATCTTTTTGAAGAGTTACTAAAAAGAATCTCTGCTATTATCGATCCTTCCCAAATCGATTATATCATTCAGAATCATATCGAGATGGACCATTCCGGCTCACTTCCCAATATGAAAAAATTATGTCCTAATGCAAAAATATTTGCATCTCCCAAAGGTGTGGAAGGTTTGCAAAAACATTTCAAGCAAAATTGGGAATTCCAAATAGTAAAATCGGGAGATGTTTTAAAATTAGGCAAACGAAGTTTGCATTTTGTTCAAACCCCGATGGTTCACTGGCCGGATAATATGGTGAGTTACTGTCCTGAAGAAAAAATACTTTTCTCTAATGATGCATTCGGACAGCATATTGCATCTTCGGAGAGATTCGATGATGAATATCCTTTCAATATTATGATGCACGAAGCGGAGAAATATTATGCCAATATTGTTTTTCCTTATGGTATACAGGTTCAAAAAGCTCTGGAAGTTGTCGGTGGTCTGGATATTGAAACCATCTGTCCTAGTCATGGACTTATCTGGCGTTCACAAATTCCTGAAATTATCAAAGAATATAAGAAATGGTCGGCAAATGAAGCGTATGAAAAAGCTATTATTATTTATGGTACAATGTGGAAATCCACCGAAAAAATAGCTTATAAAATTCAGGAAGCATTTGAAGCAAAGGATTATAAAACCAGAATGTTCAACCTTCAACATTCTCACATTTCGGATATTATGACTGAAATTCTCACAGCAAAATATATCTGCGTTGGCTCTCCTACTTTGAACAATAACATCCTTCCAACAGTTTCAGCTTTTCTAACTTACTTAAAAGGGCTTGCTCCCAGAAATAGGATCGGACTTGCTTTTGGTTCTTATGGTTGGGGAGGACAGAGCATTGGAATTGTTGAAAATATTCTCAGGGAATGTGGTTTTGAAATACTCGAACAGATCAAACTGCAATATATTCCTGATGCAAAATTATTGGAAAAAGAAAAGGAAAAATTAATTAAACAAATTTAAAGGAAATAGATATGGCAAAAATAAAATTAAAAGGAAACAAGATAAACACGATCGGGAATCTTCCAGGAATTGGAGAACTTGCGCCGGATTTTACACTCACAAAAACTGATCTTTTAGATGTATCTTTATCCGATTACAAAGGTAAGAAAGTTATCTTGAATATTTTTCCGAGTTTAGATACAACTTTCTGTGCAATGTCAGTAAGAAGATTTAATGCTGAAGCTGAAAAATTAGATAACACGGTTGTGTTGTGCATTTCCCGTGATTTACCTTTTGCACATAAGAGATTTTGCACCACGGAAGGATTGGAAAATGTAGTATCACTCAGTGAACTGAGAAATGACTGGTTCTCAAAAAAATATGGTGTTAAAATTATTGATAGTCCGATGGCTGGATTAATGGCAAGAGCTGTTATTATTTTAGATGAAAATTTGAAAGTAATCTATACAGAACTTGTTCCCGAAATTGTTCAGGAACCGGATTATGAAAAGGCATTAGAAGAATTAAAAAAATAATAAGTCCGGCTTCGTAGAACTACGCCGTGACATGGGAGTAAAAAATGATATCAAAAAGACTACAAAATGCAATCAACAAACAAATCAATAAGGAACTTTATTCCGAGTATTTGTATCTTTCAATGGCAGCATATCTGGAATCAATAGGATTGGAAGGATTTGCCAATTTCTTTAAAGTGCAAGTTCAGGAAGAGCGCTTTCACGCTATGAAGTTCTTTGATTATGTAAATGAAAGAGGGAGCAGGGTAATATTGGAAGCTATTGATCGTCCACAAATAGAATTCAAATCACCTGTTGAGATATTTGAAATTGCTTACAAACACGAACAATATGTAACTAAATTAATAAATGAACTGATGGAAGTAGCAATTAAGGAAAATGATCATGCTGCAAAAAGCTTCCTGAACTGGTACATTGATGAACAGGTGGAAGAAGAAGCTTCTATGGATAAAATTCTGGATCAGTTAAAAATGATAGGTGGAAAAGGGCAGGGTATGTTGATGCTGGATAAAGAACTGGCAGCCAGAACCTTTACTCCGCCGGTTAAATAACCTTCCGAATGGTCGAAAATTTTCAGTCTTCGCTGAAGCTTCGCCAGACAAGTCGGAATGATTTTCTTAAATAAAAAAAGGAGGATAAAATGACTCAATTAAGAGAAATCTATTTCTGCGAAATATGTGGAAATGTAGTGGAAATTATGAATGAAGGAGCTCCAGCTTTAGTTTGTTGTGATCAACCAATGGTAAAATTAGAAGCTAAAACCGAAGATGCTTCTACAGAAAAACATGTACCTTTTGTGGAAGAAGTAGAAGGTGGAGTTCTGGTTAAAGTTGGTCAGAACCAGGAACACCCAATGTTGGAGAATCATTATATCAAATTCATCGAAGTTCTTAGGAAAGACAAAGTTTGCAGGTTAGAATTGAAACC
>CBFDCX010000111.1:0-6301 GCA_965603415.1 uncultured bacterium | reverse complement strand
GCACAATGAAGCTGAAAGGCATCGATGTTTTTGGAACAGGTGATTGCCTTTTTCCTCCTCGAACAGAAGAACTGAAACAGGAGTTATCGGAAGTAGCTGAAGGATTATTTTCACTGCCGAATGATTCCAGTAAATTCCTGCTGCAAACAGAGGTGATCCTTTCTACAAAACTGATGCATAAAAAGAATAAAACAATAGCCCATCATCTTATTCTTTTCCCGGATTTCAATTCAATTTACAAAATGCAGAAATTAATGAAAAAATGGGGAATGAAAAACACGATAGGAAGACCTTTCATAACAAGCAGAAGTCAGAAAGAATTGGAAGAACAATTATTTGAATTGCAGAATATCGATTCTCTAATCGAGATCATTCCTGCGCATATAATGACTCCAGATGGAATTTACGGAAGTAAAAATAACCTGGATGAACTGGTAGAGTTTTACGGAAAATTTTTACCAAATATCAGGTGCATCGAAACAGGTTTAAGTGCCGATCCTCAAATGTTAAATAGCATTCCTGATCTGGCAAAACTTACATTCATCTCGAACAGCGATTGCCACAGTGCTGCCTTGAACCGGATAGGGCGGGAATTCACAATATTGGATGTAGAGAAAACAGATTATCCTTCCATTATCAATTCACTGCGAGGAAATCAGGTGATAATGACTGCTGAGTTCAATCCTGCAGAAGGAAGATATTTTCTTACCGGTCATCGGAGCGATAGGAAACATCACGAACATCCTGTGATCTTTACAGATAAAATTCCAATAGATTTGATATGTCCTGTTTGTAGAAAAAAAATGAATCTTGGTGTACAGCAGCGCTGCCGGGATCTTCAGAAAAGCACTGTTGAACCATTATCCAGAAAATTCATGCATCTTATTCCTCTGGTAGAAGTTATAGCAACTTCACTGGGCATAAAAAGCACCACTTCTCCCAAAGTTATTCAAATATATGAAAGCATAACGAGTTTGTTTCCTTCTGAAATTGCTCTCTGGAAATCTGATGAGATTGAAAATATATTGAACGGAAAAATTCCTGATCGAATTTTAAAGAAAATAACAACAGTTCAAAATGATGAATTTGCTTTCGATCCTCCGGGATATGATGGCGTATATGGAAAATTAGTTTTCAAGTAATTAAACTGAGCAGAATTAAGTTTATAAAATCTGTGACATTTTAAAAGTAATATAATCTTTTAATAAAGCTTATCATATTTAATATCTTCTACTTGACAAAAGAATTAGCCAAAAAACTATCTACCAGATTTTAAAGTTAAATGCATAATTGGGTAATGAAAAATGTACCCAAAAGTTGAAATTTAAGAATTGGTCTGAGGAGAATTGATTATGGATATTAAGCTTTTAAATGAACGTCATAATAAACTTGGAAAGCAGATGAACGAAAATGATCTGGTAATATTATTTGCTAATTCCATGCCTAAATATCCACGCTCTTTCCTGCAGGATAATAATTTTCTTTATTTCACGGAATTACAAATTCCCGATGCTGTTCTTCTCATTCAAAAGATCAAAGAAAAACCTGTTCTACATCTCTTCATCGAACGTGGAATTCCCGAAATGGAAGTATGGGAAGGTAAAAAAATGACACGGGAAGAAACAACGAAAATTTCCAGTATCAAAGCTGTTTCCTTTCTCGATGAATTTGAACGGAAAATAAATTTCTATCTTTCGATTTCTAAAAAATGCTATGTAAATTTAGGAACGGGTAATTTAGCAGAACCACTTTCCAAACGTCAGGAATTTGCAAAAAAGATCACTGATAAATTTCCACACATTCAAATCGAGGATACTACAGGAATCATCACACCATTGAGGATAGTGAAGGATAAATGGGAAGTAAAACAGATTCAAACAGCAATAGATGCTACTGGAGCTGGAATTAAAAAGATATACAAAGAAGCAGAAGCCGGCATGATGGAATTTGAATTAGAAGCGATGTTACGCTATGAAATATTAAGAAAAGGTCATAATCACCTGGGTTTCCGACCGATCATTGCTTCCGGTGTAAACGCAGCTACTCTTCATTACGAGAGCAACAACAGCAAGATAGGAGAAAACGATCTTATATTGCTGGATGTGGGAGCTGCCTGCAATAACTATAGTGCAGATATTACGCGTACATTTCCGGTTGCAGGAAAATTTACCAAACGTCAGAAAACTGTTTATAAAGAAGTGTTAAACATCAATAAAAAGATAATCAAGATGATCAAACCTGGTGTAGGATTAACTGCATTGAATCAAAAAACAGTGGAGCTTATCCAGGATGCTCTATTGCGTTTGAAACTGATAAAGAAAAAAGAAGATTACAGGGAATATTATATGCATAGTGTATCCCATCATCTGGGCATGGATACACATGATGTAGGTGCAAGAGATTCGGTTCTTAAAGAAGGGAATGTGATCACAGTAGAACCAGGTATTTATATTTCAGAGGAAAAGATAGGTGTGCGAATAGAAGACGATATACTGGTTACTAAGAATGGCTGCAAAAATCTATCGCAAAAAATTCCCAAAGAAATTGAAGATTTGGAGAAATAAAAAATGAAGATAGCAATTTATCCGGGAACCTTTGATCCCATCACAAATGGGCACATCGATGTTTTAAAGAAAGCCAGTAAGTTGTTTGATAAAATAATTTTAGCAGTTTCAGATATCACGGGTAAGGAAACGATTTTCACTCTGGAAGAGCGAACTGAATTGTGCAAAAAATCACTTTCCGAATTTCCCCAGGTTGAAGTAATAAATTTTAGTGGGCTGGCTGCTGATTTAGCTATTGAGGTTAATGCCTGTACAATGATCAGGGGATTGCGTGCTGTTTCCGATTTTGAGTATGAGCTTTCATTGGACCTGATGAATAAAAAATTGCAACCTTGCATTAATACGATCTTCTTTGTACCCGATAATCAATATCTTTATCTCAGTTCTACCATGATAAAACAGGTTGTAGAACTTGGTGGTGACGTTAAAGATTTAATCCCACCTTGTGTGGAAGAAGCATTAAAAAAAATGTACACAAAAAAGCAGTAAAAATATTGGAAAAATTAAGGAGATAAAGAATGAATAAAAAGAAACTGAATATTAAACTCGATGAAAAAGTGGGAGAAGGCATTTACGCCAATTTTTTTATGATCTCCAATTCACCATCAGAGTTTATCATCGACTTCGGCAGGATAGTGCCGGGTCTTCCAAGCGCTAAAATCTATAGTAGAATTCTTACTACTCCACAGCATGCCAAACAATTCCTGCAAATATTGCATAAGAATATTGAAAACTTTGAAAATCAGCATGGAGAAATTAACCTGCCCGGTCAACCCGAGGATAATGATATTGGCTTCAAAAGTACACGACAAAATCCTTGACGGTTGGAAGGTGAAATAACTTTTTGAATTTTCTAAAAAATTATAGTGAATTGAATAAATAAGGAGTTTTAACTAATGAGGAACAGAAAAATACGAGGATTGATCATAATAGTAGTTCTGCTTGTAACAGTATATTATTTTTTACCACTTGTGGTTTCCAATCTGCCCTCTTTCTGGACGAGTAAGCGTTTGAAGCTCGGTCTGGATTTGCAGGGAGGTTCTCAGATCCAACTGGAAGTAGATTTTACAGATATGGAACTATCTGAAAAAGAAAAAGAAGATGCTGTGAAAACAGCGCTTCAAATTATTCGTAACCGTATCGACCAATTCGGTGTTTCCGAACCAACACTGCAACGGGTGGGGAATACGAATCGAATAATCATTCAGCTTCCCGGGCTGAAAGATCCTTCCAGAGCTAAAGATCTTATTGGAAAAACAGCTCTTCTGGAGTTTAAATTGCTGGCAAATTCCGAACAGATCCAGGAAACCTATGAAAAACTGGATAAATACCTGGCAGAGAATATTGAGAAGCATGAATACTTGGAAGAATTTTCTGATGTGGATACAGAGGAAGATGCTTTAGATATTTTGGGATCTGAAGAAGATACAATTGATGAAGAAGAAATTACTAACAGAGTATTTTCCAATCTTACTACTTCCGACGACGGATATCCTATGATAATTCAACATGAAAACATTCCTGAATTCAAACAACTTTTAAAAGATAAAGATTTTCAGAAACAAATTCCTGCCGGAATTCAGATTGCCCTTGGTAAACAGGATAAGAATGATCCCTATAATGTACGTCCTATCTATGTTTTAAAACAACGTGCTGAAATTACCGGACAATATTTGGAAAAAGCAATGACAAAGATAGGTCAGGGTTATTCACCCAAGGATCAGGGACCGTATATTTACCTGCAATTCAATAAATCCGGGTCGAAGAGATTTAAAAATATCACTGGTCAGAATATCGATAAGAAATTAGCAATCCTTCTTGATGATATAGTTTTCATTGCACCAACCATCGAAAGCCGTATCCCGAATGGTGAAGCTCGTATTACCGGCTCTTTTACCATAGAAGAATGTCATGACCTTGTGATCGTGTTGAATGCTGGTAGCCTGCCTGCTCCGGCAAATATCATCGAAGAAAGAACAGTGGGACCAACTTTAGGGTCAGACAGCATTCAAGCTGGTATCCTGGCAGCAATTATCGGTATGGCAACTATTTTCCTGTTCATGATAATATATTATGGAGCTTCAGGCTTTTTTGCCGATATTGCAGTAATTGTTAACATGGGATTCATCATAGCTATAATGACGATGCTGGAAGGAACACTAACAATGCCCGGTATCGCTGGAATGATCCTTACAATTGGTATGGCGGTAGATGCAAATGTGATTATTTTTGAGCGTATCAGGGAAAACCTGAAACTGGGAAAAACAGTACGAACCGCTGTAGATGGAGGATTCAGTCGAGCACTGGTAACTATTCTAGACGCAAATATTACAACCTTAATTACAGCATTGGTTTTATATCAGTTTGGAACCGGACCCATCAAAGGATTTGCTGTGACTCTTTCTATTGGTATTATCGGTTCGATGTTTGCTTCTATCGTATTAGTGAAGGCTATATTTGATGGTTTCATCACCAATATAGCCCGTAATAAACTTAGTATCTAGGGGGATTGAATGAGATTTTTTGGCGAAACAAAAATAGATTTCATAAATAAACGCAGGATTGCATTTATCATTTCTGCTCTTTTTATTCTTACTGGTATTGTATCATTAATAATAAATGGTGGACCGAGATACAGCATTGATTTTACAGGAGGTGTATCCCTGGAACTTGAACTATCACCGGTAACTGAAAATGCAAAGGCTATTGATATACAGGAAATTAGGGATGTATTAGCCCAGAACGATATTGAAGGTACCGAAATCCAGGAGATCAGGGATTCGGAAGGAAGGACTCTAATCCTGATCAAAACAAAAGCCGTTGGTGATGCAAAAGAAAAAGTAAGCACTCAGATAGTGGAAATCATTAAAAAGAGTTTTCCAGATAACGTTAATTCCGAAACTTTGATAAGGCTTCAGGAAGAAGTAGGACCCAAGATTGGTGAAGAATTAAAAGGGAAAGCCATCCTCGCAATTTTCTGGGCACTTCTGGGGATAATTATTTACATCTGGTGGCGTTTTGAATTTGCTTTCGGAGTGGCTGCCGTAATTGCACTTTTCCACGATGTTATAATTACAGTTGGTATATTTTCTATCGCCGGTAAAGAGATCAGTCTACCGATTGTAGCTGCTTTGCTTACAATTGTGGGTTATTCCCTTAACGATACAATTGTGGTTTTTGACCGCATCAGGGAGGACTTGAAGATCTATCGTAAAGAGTCATACGGAGGTGTGATAAACCATAGCATTAACGAAACACTCAGCAGAACCATCATAACTTCTCTCACCACATTCGTAGTTGTTCTAAGCTTGTATATTTTTGGGGGAACAGTAATTCACGATTTTGCTTTTGCCATTCTCATTGGCGTGGTGGTAGGTACTTATTCTTCCATCTTTGTAGCCAGTCCGCTAATGGTGGAACACTTTAATAAAAGACAGAAGAAATTAGGAAGCAAAGGTACAAGAAACAAATAAACCAGAATTATTTATTTAAGGCTGTTCATTTACATGAGCAGCCTTTTTTATATTGTTTAAGTATTAATTATCCTTACAATTCTTGTTAATTTATAAATCTTGAAAACAGTTAAAATAGAGTAAAATCTTTTGAAAGTAATAATGGAATGAAAACTATGTTGGTATTTCCAAGTTAGAATAATTTTAATTACCGATATCGATTTATTCCCACTCGAGAATTTTTTACAAAATCAAGAAATTTTTTTTGTTCCGTTGTTAATTCCT
>CBFDCX010000110.1:0-6314 GCA_965603415.1 uncultured bacterium | reverse complement strand
TCCCCTTTTTCTACAAAGGTTTTTGCTTCATAGATAGATGTGGCAAGATGTGCATAGAGTGTTGCATACTCGTTGAGATGGTCAACGATCATTACATTCCCGAAATATTTATCGTAATAAACACTAAGGATCTCACCAGCAGCAGAGGCAACTACTTCCGTCCCGGGAGGAGCGGCAAAATCTACAGCTTTGTGCTTCTCAGAGAATTTCTGACTGAGTGCAAAATTGCCCTGCACAGGAATGAGATCGGGAATGAATCTATTTTTTTCTTTCTGCTGTGATATTTTATTGAGTGCAGGTATTTTATCTTCAATTCTTTTCTCTTTCAAGTAACCGTCCAGCAGGTCGCGTATTTTATCCGGATCGCTTGTTTGTTTTAGTTTTTCCTGGGGAATGGATCTCAATTTCTGATTCAATTGCTGAATATATTTAGTGGCAACATCCAATTCCTGTTGTTGTTTTTCCACTTTGTTCTGAAGCACGAAATATTTAGGTAATACAATTACCACAATAATTATCAGAATCAATATTAATGCAATTAGAATTTTATTCATTTTCCAATTGGTTCAAAAGTTTATCCAATTCTGTTTTTTCTGAGTAATAAAATGTGATTTTACCTTTATTGTTTTTATCTGTGATCTTTACTTTTATTTTGTAACGTTTTTTCAGTATTTTTTCATGTTCGGCTAATTCGGGAATTACATGCATTTCTACTTTAGGTTTTGCGAACAAACCGGATTCTTTTATACGCTTTGCTTCCATTTCTGCTTTACGGACAGAAAGATTATTTCGTATGATAAGGTTCGCAAAATCTTCATGGAATTGACCTTCTACCTGTAGGATAGCCCTGGCATGCCCGGGAGAAAGCTTTTCGTCCAGGATCATTTTTTGGATATCGTCGTTTAATTTAAGTAGTCTTATCAGATTGGTAATAGTTGCTCTATCCTTTCCTACTATTTCAGAAATCTGGGCATGGGTCAGATTGAATTCCGTGTTCAATTGCTGGTAAGCCTGTGCTTCTTCAATAGCTGTCAGGTCTTCTCTTTGCACGTTTTCTATGATCGCAAATTGGAGTTGTTCTTTTAGAGAAACACTGCGAATTATTACAGGTATTTCGTCAAAGTCGGCTAATTTAGCAGCTTCCAGCCTACGTTGTCCTGCTACCAGTTCGAATTGTGATTCATCTCTTTTAGTAACAATAATTGGTTGTATAATGCCGTTTTCTTTCAAGGAATTTGCCAGTTCCTGCAGCTTTTCCTGCTTGAATTTTTTACGGGGTTGGAACCTGTTTGGCTTTATATGATCCACTTTTATAGTGGTAATACCTGTAGTCTTATCAATTGATTCCGGTCCCGAACTGATTAATGCTTCTAATCCTTTTCCTAATCTTGTCATCGTGATATCACTTCCTTTGCTAATTCCAAATAGCTTTTAGAGCCCGGTGATTTAATATCATAATGAAAAATTGATTTTCCAAAACTGGGAGCTTCGCTCAACTTAACACTTCTATGAATAATGGAGTCGAACACCTGTTCCTGGAAATATCTGCGCACTTCTTTGGCTACTTGTCGTGATAGATTCAACCTTCTATCGTACATTGTAAGCAGTATCCCCATGATGTTCAAATCGGGATTCAAGCCTTTCTTTATAAGCCGGATAGTGGTAAGAAGCTGGCTGACACCTTCCAGAGCATAATATTCACATTGAATAGGAATAATAACATCGGTGCAGGCGGTAAGAGCATTTACTGTGAGAAGTCCCAGCGAAGGAGGACAATCTATTATAACATATTCATACTCATCCTGAAGAGACTCCAAAATATTCTTCAGTTTGTATTCTCTGGAATATTCCTTCACCAGTTCAATCTCCGCACCACTCAGATCTATATTGGCAGGAACGATGAACAGCTTTTCCAAAATAGGAGATTCTTTTATTACATCACCCAATTTGACTTTGTCGATGAGAGCTTCATATATATTTGGACTTTTCTTTTCCGAACCGATGCCACTTGAAGAATTTCCCTGAGGATCAAAATCCAGTAAAAGGGTTTTCTTCTCATAAATAGCCAGAGCAGATGCCAGGTTGACTGCTGTGGTGGTCTTGCCAACTCCGCCTTTCTGATTTACAATCGTTATTATTTTTCTCATAATTTTTAATTAATAAAAAAACAGCTGCCAGTTCACCTGGCCTGTTGTTTTTTTTCCTTCTTTATTTCGATTATTTTTCTTTCTCCCAGCACCGGCTGGCTTACATCGTGTATTTTGTAATTCTTAAATTGCTGCACATCATCCAGCTTTCTGCTTTTATAAAGAATAATCCTGCCTTCGTCTTGAAGCATCTTGAACATTGCTTCTTTATATTTCGGCAGAATCTTTACTGACCGACACACTATGAAATCAAAATAATTTTCCCACTTTTCATCAAGATCTTCCAGCCGTGAAACAATCGTGAAACACTCTTTTAAGTCAAGTTTTTTGACAATATTTTTTACAGCCTGTATTTTTTTTCGGGTTGAATCGAGCAAGTATATTTCAGAAGTTGGATATAACATTTTCAGTGGTATACCTGGTAAACCACCGCCTGTTCCGAAATCAAGTATCTTTTTACCGGCAAAATCAAATAAACCAATCGGTAAGATTGAATCTAAAAAATGAATAATCCAATAATCCTGAGAAGGTGTTTTACGTGAAATGAGATTTACGGCTTCATTAGCTTCGCAAAGCAAGTTAAAATAAGTGTGGAATGAATTCACAACAATATCGGTTTTCTTTATCTTCTTACTAAGAAAATCTTTAAAAACTTTTTCCTGCATATTTATACCTTAACATGTACATTTACTAAACATGCTACAATGTCAAGCGGATTTAGTTTAAGATGAATTAGTTTCTCATAAATTATTTGACATCAACTCACTCATATTTTAAAAATACCAAATAAAAAAATGAGTTTGTTTATGTTAAAATTAAAAATCGTTGTAGCTGGTAGAGTGCAGGGAGTTGGTTACAGGTTTTATGTTGTTCGCCAAGCCCATATTTTCGATATTCGCGGCAGAGTACAAAACTCTATGGATGGAAAAGTGGAAATTACTGCAATTGGAAATGAAGCAAACCTGGAACAATTTATCCAGGAATTATGGAAAGGTCCGCCAATGGCCAGAGTAAAGGACGTCGAAGTATCTGAACTGTCTTCAGCCAAAGGATATTCAAATTTTAGTATTGGATATTAAATTCATTATTTCCGGTTTGAAATTATGATACGAAAACCAAATTTTTTCTCATACTTATCTAAAGTGATGGTTTCTTCATTGCTATTCGCTATAGCTGGTAATATCTATTCTTTGTCCAGCAATCCTCTTTATGTTACTCCTTCCAAAGAATATCATATTGTAAAAAGAGGGGAGACGCTTTCATCTATAAGCGATAAATACATCATTTCCAAAGATAACCTTAAACTTTTTAACAATCTTACTTCAGGCCGGATATTTATCGGACAAAAGATATATCTTACCCCGAAACCAAATGGGAAAAGTGAATTCGTTACGGTGCGCTCCATTCCAAAAAGAGGTTACCACCTGGTTAAGCAGAAAGAATCATTGCACCGCATTGCAAAAATGTATGATGTGGGTATTCTGAACCTGCTCGATTACAATAGTATAAATTCATACGATTTAAAGCCGGGAATGAAAATCTGGCTTGTGGCAGGTAAAACAGAAGTTGCATCCATCCAAAAACCAGTAGAGAAAAAAATTCCAGAAGTAGATCATCAAACATCCGTTCAAAAAAGAGTCGATCTTTTCCTGCCGGCAAAAGGAGTTGTAACGTCGGAATTCGGCATCAGAAATGGCAGACCTCACAAAGGTATCGATATTTCAGCATCTGTGGGAGAACCGATCTATGCAGCTCTGGACGGGAAAGTAGCTTATGTGGGAACCCAGCGAGGATATGGAAATGTTATTATTCTGGAGCATGATAACTATGTGATGACGGTTTATGCTCACAACGAATCTAACCTTGTCCGGCTGGGAGAGACCGTAAAAAAAGGACAACCCATCGGTACTTTAGGAAAAACCGGAAACACTACCGGTCCTCATCTCCATTTTGAATACAGAGTAAGAGGAAAGGCCATAAATCCCAGAAACGTTTTACCGGCTTTATAAGGAAGATATTATGTCGCAAAAGGAAGGTTATTTCCTCATTGGTGAAGTTGCTAAAAAACTGGGGATCCACGATCAGACGATCAGGATGTATGAAAGAAAAAACCTGATAAAACCTCTTCGTTCCGATCATGACACTCGCCTCTTTTCAAAAAATGATATGACAAAAATCACGATCATTATTACTCTAACTCAGGAAATAGGAATGAATCTTTCCGGTGTAAAGATAGTTTTTTCACTGGCTAAAAAACTGAAAATGACGAATGATGAACTTCTGGATTTTATTTATGATCACAAAAGCGAATTTCAAGTATAATTAATACGAGGAAAAATGGCAGAAAACGTTTTTAATGATAGAGCCCTGCAGAGCTACCTGAGTGAGATAGCCAAGATCAAACCTCTTTCCAGAGAGAAGGAGATAGAGCTTGCTATCAAAGCTAAACAGGGAGATAAAAAAGCGCTCGATAAACTCGTTACTGCCAATCTGAAATTTGTAGTTAAAGTCGCTGCCCGCTATCAAAATAGAGGATTAACCCTTTCCGAACTGATCAGTGAAGGCAACACGGGATTAATAAAAGCCATCGAAAAATTCGATCCTGAAAGACATAATAAACTAATTTCTTACGCCGTGTGGTGGATCAAACAAAAAATACTCTTTGCTCTGGCAGAGAAAACAACTGTCATTCGGATGCCTCTGGGAAAAGCCAATATAGCCAACAAAATCAAACTTGCCCGGGATAAAGTCTTCAGCGAAACCGGGCATAAGGCTTCCATCGAAGAAATTTCTAAAATAACCCATTTAAACAAAAAAGCAATCGATAAAATCAGTAAGCAAAAAACTAATACGTTTTCCCTGGATGATTCCAGTTTTACAAAAAGTCATGAAAAAGTTTCATTGCACGACTTTCTGGAAGATTCAGAAATTCTCGATCCCAAAACTCTTTATTACCGCGATAAAGTTAAAGGCAGTATCGAAGAATCTATACGCAAGCTCCCCCCGCGGGAAGCTTATATTGTGAAACAATATTTCGGTCTGGAAAGCGACAAAAGCAAGAATTTTGCTCAAATAGGCGAAGAGCTGGGTTTATCTCGCGAGCGGGTGCGGCAGATCCAGAAAAAAGCTCTTCAGAAAATCCTGGAAGAAACATATAAAGAAGATAAACATGATATTGATTATCTAATAAATTATTAATATCTTAAGCTAAAAGATATTACAATTTCTCAAGTATTTTTGGCAGTAATTTCTCTTTTTGTTACCATCAGGAAATCAAGCTCTTTGAACATTTTTGCAACTTTTGATATTTTGCGGTAGATCGCTTCAATACCACGTCCATCAAAAACATTATCCTGCATAGCTGCTAACAGCATCAGTTCAAAAGCGGTAGAAGATATCCAGGGTACAATACGCTTGTATCCACAGATCGCCAGAGCATTTGTTTTTCTCAGGAAATTTATCAGGTTACGTTTATCTGTTTTTACTGTACTGCAGGAAGCAAATAAAATTACACGGTTCTTGCATTTCCCTGCCAGAAGTTCACCCAATTGTTCAAGTGAAAAGATTTTGTCTTCAATAAGAAGTCCGTTTTCCTTACCATGAAAAGCAAGATATAAAATAGGGTATCGTCTGTATCTTGCGGTTTTCCATTTGTTAATATAGAAATTGAATTCCTCTTCTGTAGCACAATCGGAGTGTAGAAATGGAATCTTGGAATTTAATTCTAAAAGCTCCAAAATCGGTTTTACGGTTGAACGCTTGCGAAGGTCATCATACCATAAACCTTCTAAACAAAATATTCCTTTTTTTTGCATATTCTCTCCATCGATTCTCTCGTTCCCAAACCCCTGTTTGGGAACGTTGAATTTCACCTAAAGCCCTCTTTGGGAACGTATATTTATCCAAAGCTCCCTTCAGTGATAATCATATATCTAATTACTAATTTCAAATTCCTCATTGCTCAAGTCTGACGACACGCTTGTTATGGGCAATGTTCAAATTGATTTTTCAAGTTAGAACTTAACAATTCCCTAATAATGATAAGTATCCTCTATTCTGATATAATAATTCCCATACTCCAAATAATAATAATCTTGATATAACTCGATACCTTCGAAAGGTTTAAAGGGATATATAAAAGGGAATTGAATTAGAAAATAATCAGTG
>CBFDCX010000109.1:0-6382 GCA_965603415.1 uncultured bacterium | reverse complement strand
GCGGTTCTCCCCAGGAAATTGAATCGGCTGACCCTCTGGATCATATACTTATCGACACGAATTCCCTTTCCGGTGATTTTAATAATTATTTTGCATTCAACGCCAGTGGAGAAAGTATGGAACCATATATTTCAAATGGAGACGTGATCATCGTAAAACAGCATGATGATTGGATTAATATCGATGACCGGATATGTGTTGTAAGGGTTGATGGAGAGATAACGCTGAAAAAAGTGAAAAGCTTTTCCAATGGAAAAGAAATTCTTCTTCAACCTTATAATAAAAACTTCCCACCCATCCTGCTCGATAAAGAACGAATACGGGATTCAAGATTAATAGGGATTGCAGTGATGTCTGTTAGGAATCTTTGATTAATATTTTAAAGCACTGAATAATAAAAGAATTATTTGACACCTGTATTAACATCAAATTGTTTGAAGACCATATTAAGTTGGGAGAGTAGATGAATTGTCCTGTATGCCGTAATGAAGCTATGATCATCCTGGAATTGAAAGGTGTAGAGATAGATTACTGTATCAACTGCAAAGGGATCTGGCTGGACTCAGGAGAACTGGAACTGCTTCTAGGTAACAGTGAGGAAACTCAAGAATTCCTGAACTCTTTTTCAGTAGATTCGATCACTTCTGAACGCAAGTTAAAATGCCCGATCTGTTCTCACAAAATGGAGAAGATCATCGTTGGTGATGAAGAAAAAGTACGCATAGATAAATGTAAGAGCGGTGATGGTATCTGGTTCGATGCAGGTGAATTGGACGAAGTTTTAAGAATGGGAACGATCGGGAAAAATGATAAAGTTTATATTTTGCTCAAAGATATGTTTGGAAAAAGAATAATTAAACAGGAGGAAAAATGATGATGTTATTTGTGTTGATAGCAATAGTGGTCCTGGTTTTTATGTTTATCGGGTTTTACAATAGTCTAATTCGTTTGAGAAATCAGGTAAAAAATGCCTGGTCGCAAATCGATGTTCAGTTGAAGAGAAGACACGATCTCATTCCAAACCTGATAGAAACTGCCAAGGGTTATATGAAACACGAGCAGGATACCTTGAAGGGCATTACGGAAGCTCGCAGCAAGGCTATGGGCGCAGATTCCGTGGGAGAAAAATCTAAGGCAGAAAGTGCTCTCAGTGGTGCAATGAGCAAGTTCTTTGTCGTTGTAGAAAATTATCCCGATCTTAAGGCTAACCAGAATTTCCTGGATTTACAGTAAGAATTAACTTCCACAGAAAATAAGATCGCTTTTTCGCGCCAGAGTTACAACGACCAGGTTCTATTTTTTAATAATAAGATTCAAATGTTCCCTTCAAATATCGTTGCCGGTATGTTCAACTTTAAACAAGAAGAATTCTTTGAATTGGAAGATAAAGCTGAACGGGCTGTTCCTAAAGTAGATTTTTCATCTTAGAAAGAAGCTATCATGTGGGAATTGATCAGGGCAAATAAGCAAAAATCTCTCATTCTTTTCTTTGTAATGGGAATTTGCCTGCTGGTGCTCGGTTACTTCATCGGTGGTGCTTATGGAGGCGAGGAAGGCACCTTCTTCGGACTTGGGTTAGCTCTATTCATCTGGATACTTATGTCTGTTATCAGTTACTTCAGTGGAGATTCCATCATCCTATCTATGAGCAAAGCAAAGAGAGTCTCTCCAAATGTTCATCCACAGCTTTTCAATGTAGTGGAAGAGATGAAGATTGCTGCCAATCTGCCGGCTATGCCCAAAGTTTATATCATTCCCGATCCTGCTCCCAATGCTTTTGCCACAGGCAGAAATCCTCAGAATGCATCCATAGTAGTTACTGCTGGTCTGTTGAGCAAATTGAATCGTGATGAACTGCAGGGTGTTGTTGCACACGAGATGTCCCACATATTTAACAGGGATATTCTCTTTATGACCTTCTCTGGTGTACTGCTGGGAAGCATCGTGTTCCTTTCACATGTTTTTCTTAGAAGTATGTGGTTTTCCGGAGGTCGTAGCAGAAGATACAGCTCTCGCAGCAAGGGTGGCGGACAGATCCAGATGATCATGATGATTGTAGCCATATTGATGGCTATCCTGGCACCTCTTATGGCAAGATTGCTCTATCTGGCAATTTCACGTAAACGCGAATATCTGGCAGATGCCACTGCTGTGCGTTTAACACGCTACCCCGAAGGTCTTGCTTCTGCCCTGGAAAAAATATCCGGTACCGATCTCAATCTGACTTCAGCCAATAAAGCCACAGCCGCTCTTTATATCATTAATCCTCTTAAACCTAAAGGAAGAAAGATGTCCAATCTGAGCAGTACTCATCCGCCTATTGACGAGAGAATTAAAGTTCTAAGGACTATCGCTGGTGGTGCGAACTACATAAATTATCAGAATGCTTTTACAAAAATTGCCGGCAGAGGAAAGAGATCTAATTTAATCCCATCATCAGTTATTCATGATAAAGAGAATATTAAACTGCAGACCATTTCGAAACCTGAACCAGCAGGTACCAAGAAAGGTGTTCGTGATCTGGGCGACCTGATACGAGCAGTTAATAAGTATGTTTTCATCTCTTGTCTTTGTGGATTGAAAATGAAACTTCCACCAGGATTTAAAAAAGATAAATTTCCCTGTCCCCGCTGTGGCAGGATCAATCAAGTACCGATAGCTGAACTTGCTGTTCTGGTTGGCGTTACCGAAGAATTGGAAAAACAGCTCCCTAAAAAGGAAGCAATACCACCTCATAAACAGAAATTTGCTTATCATCGCTTAGGAAAAGGCTGGGAAACTTTCACCTGCCCATGTGGAAGCGCCAAACAACTCTCCCCTGCTTTTAATAAAGATTTTTTCTATTGCAATAAATGCGGCAGGAAAATTGAGGTTAAGATTTAGGAATTATATAATTAATAACGATTTAAAAAAACATCATATAATGCAAATTGCCACCACCAAAACCATCAATTTCCGGAACGTGACTGAGTGAAAATTGAAGTCTGGCATTTTTACTGAAATTATAAGTCCACCTGATCATGAATTTTATATCAGAATTTAATGTTTCATAATCATCAAGGTTATTAATATCATCATAATCTAACCGGTACTTCGACCATAAAAATCCGAATTCCCACGCATTGTTGGATTTAGTGTATTCCATTATTATTGAAGGAATTAATTCTCTTCTTTTAAAATTATAGGTTTTATAACCATTTGCAACTGCATTCTGAATTATGTAATGCAGCACCGGTCTGATCGATATTTTAGAATTGAGTTGATGTTGATATTTACAGGCAATATCATATATTTCATTTAAATAAGAATAGCTGAACTCTGTTTGATAATAAAGTTCCTTTTCAAAGAAATGGTAATGTCTGATCCTTAGTTCGGAAAAACAATTTCTATTAAAAAAGTAATACATTTTTGCTACCATATTATTGATCTGATGCTGGAGTAAATAAATCTCCGGAGAAAGCTCAGGATTTTTATATTCAATTTCGGTACAGTTCGTGTATTTTCCTTGTGTGAAAAACCAGAGTTTATTCAAACCATAACGGATAGCCCAATTAACTCCCAGAGGTTCTTCTGTAACAATTCCGCCTTTTTGGTTTTTTTCATCATAGAGGAAATCATCATAACTTAAAGCGACCCTGCAATATTTTTCTGAAGTGGAATCCATAATAGAAAATCCCAGGTCAATATCCATCTCTTCTTTATCATAATATGCATTGCACAAAGAATGTATCGACAAATTTCGATAAATCCTTCTTTCAAAACCTATATAATTATATTCTTCAGTTTCATCTTTGTACTGACTTTGATCTCTGTAGAACGACGAGCGAAACCACCAGTCTTTTCCGATATCCACATTCAATACTAATTCGATCTCGTTGTATAGATCCTTCACGGTTGTGCTGCCAAAGTCGGTTTTCAGTCCATTTCTTTTGAAAAGATTCTTCTCCCATTCAATTTGCCAGGAAGGACTGAAATCATAGTTCACAAAGGCATGAACAAATATCCTTGTCTTTTTATAATCATCATCGAATTCCCACTCAAAAGGTGCATTCGGCTGGGCAAATGAATTAATAATAACATTGAAGACAAATGCTGAAATAATTAAATATTTTTTCATTTTATCACCATCAAGACACTAGGAAAAATCTGCCACAGACTTGCACAGACATACACTGATGAATATTAATTTTTTACTCAGTGCTCTCCGTGTACTCTGTGGTTTTTCCCCTTCTTTGCTCGTTAATTTTTCTTATCCTTTCAAGCCACAACCAGCCAAATGTAGAACCCAGAATATAATAAATAAAATCACTCCAGACAAATGATGTCCCGATAATAGTTCTTCCAATGAAATCGCTTCTTATTGTTTCCAGGAACGGTGGGTGCCACAATTGTAAACACTCCAGCAGACATGTTACAATAAATACTCCCATAGCAATATTAACAGGTTTCAATTTCGGAAGAATTAAGAAAATTAGCAAGCACCAGAATATTTCATAAAGCAATCCACCGAATGAATCATTAAACCACTTTGCACCAAATCCGGCATAAAATTTACTTAAGAATCCTAGTGGAACAACGATGATTAATGAAATTAGGACTGCAATTCTTTGTTGCTTGTATTTTATAGATCTCATCTTCCTAATTTCCTGTTTTCAACCCCCACTATCTTCCATCTTCGCCGGACATCACCCTGACCTAAATAGGGGGAGAATTAAAAAGGGATCAAGAACTATTTCAGCAGCAACATTTTCCTCGTTTCGTTGTAGTTACCACTCTTCATTTTATAGAAATACAAACCCGAAGCAACCTGCTTGCCATTATTATCTTTTCCATTCCATACCACTTGATGATTTCCTGCAGGAAGAATCTCATTTATAAGCTGTTTAACTTTCTGTCCCTTTATATTGTAAACGGTTAATTCTGTAACTTCAATATTTTCTGTGTTTATTACAAATGAGATCGTTGTTATCGGATTAAATGGATTAGGATAGTTGCCATTCAACTTTGTTTCTAACAGAGAAGGTAAATCTTCCGAATCAACCGTCATAATTTCAACAGTTTCAGATGGATCAGATTCCATTCCCATTTGATTGACGGTTGTAATATAAAAGCGGTACCAAGATGAAGGAACAAATTCATATTCATAGAAATATTGAGTCCCTGCAGTCTCATCGATCAATTCAAAATTGTAATCCTCAAATGCAAAATAAATATTAAAATGATTTAAATCGTTGATTGACGGTAAATCCCAATTGAGTTCAAATAATTCATCAGAAAAATATTGTATAGTTACATTATCCGGTGCAGGAGGTGTTTGTGGAACAGCACCGTATGTTATCGTTCCAAATCCAGCCGGATTAAATAGATTTATGTTATCCAACGGCCACCAGCCATCAAATCCATGCGGATCGGGCGCATTATCATCCAGCACAAAAATTGCCAGACTCGATTGATTTTCTGCACTTGGATTTATCTCCCAGGTTTCAACTCCGATGGGGATCATGAATTCATATACCAGATAACCTTCAGCTACAGAAGCTTCCAATTGAGGATCAGGAAGATTAAAAACAGTTCCCACACCTCCGGTATCATAAATAGGTCGGAATTTTAGTTGATTACCAGCTGCATAATAGGCTGCCCAATAATTTCCTTCATTGCCCAGGGCTTCCGGGGAAAAAGACCCATCATTATTGTCATCGATATAAAGTGCAACTTCATCGTGATCTTCTAACACCGTATCGTTATAATTGATGTAAGCTACGTAAAGTTCAGTCATATCAATATTCATTTTGAAATAACCGATCACGCTGCCGATTGGCTGGATCGTGTTATCATACGAACCCCAGAAATCGGAAGTATCCAACACAAATGCATCATCCCATTCACCTGGTGTTATTGTGCCGTCAATTGTTGGAGTTGTTCCTTCATACACACTGATCTCATCCACTACAAATCCTGAACATGTCCAGCCCATATCTTCATTAGAATAGGGACTTTCTCCCTCTTCATATATTGCAGTTACCACATAGTAATATTCTTTTAATGGTAATGCGGATGAGTCTATAAAAGATTCTTCATCCGCTGGAACAGTTTCTAAAGGTGTTTCTGGATAATTATCTTGCTCGTATTCTTTTCGATATATATTTATTTCCAACGTATTTTGAGGATATTCCCACCAATATAATTCAACCGTTTCATTTAAACCTTTTGTTGCAATTAAAGAGTTTGGAGGATTTCCGATTGTAATCATTTCAATTATTCCAACATCTGTCGTTTCATCTTCAATCACTAACACATCATCATTACTAACCAAACCATAACCAACTTTAGAAAATTCTACAGTATAAGTACCTGCGGGAACATTATTCAATGTAAAATTGCC
>CBFDCX010000108.1:0-6423 GCA_965603415.1 uncultured bacterium | reverse complement strand
AAAGGCGGTTCCGAGGGTGTAGGGAAAGTTACTACCCAGGCAGTGGTCGCTTCAATATTTTGGGTAATTATCCTGGATGCAATAAGCAGTTTAATTTTTTATTTTAACGTATGAAAGAATCAATAATTTCAGTTAGAAATCTGGTTTCAAAATTTGGTGAACAAACCATTCTGCACGATGTCTCTCTGGACATTTATCCCCGGGAAATAACTGTTATCCTGGGCAGGAGCGGTTGTGGTAAGACAACGCTGGTAAAAAATATTTTACAATTATTTCAACCAAATTCAGGTTCGGTAAAGATTTTTAATAAAGAAGTAACCAGAATGGACGAATTGGAATTTAATTCAATGCTTAGCAAGATCGGTATGCTCTTCCAAAATGGAGCTTTGCTAAATTCGCTCACTATTTTCGATAATGTTTCCATTCCCCTAGAGCAGCATACGGAGCTTACTGCAGATATCATTGCCAGAATAATCCGTGTGAAACTGAAGTTGGTTGATCTTGCTCAGGCTGAAAATATGCTACCTGCAGAGCTTTCTGGAGGCATGAAAAAACGCGCTGCACTGGCCAGGGCAATTGCCCTGGATCCCGTTATACTGATCTGCGATGAACCTTCAGCAGGACTCGATCCACTAACGAGTGCTTCGCTTGATGAGCTTATTCTAAAATTGAAAAATCTGCTTAAAATGACCATTGTGATCGTAACACACGAACTGGCTAGTATTCATAGAATTGCCGACAAGATAATTTTTCTGGACGAGGGAAAAGTGCTTTTCTCGGGGACATTACATGAAGCCCAAGACTCTGTTATCCCTGAAGTAGAAACATTTTTTCGTGTTGGAAAATTCGGATAATGAAAGAACTAAAACCAAAATTCCTACTTGATGAGAATTTAACTAGATTAGCCAGATGGTTGCGCATGCTGGGATATGATGCAGCAGTATATGAGAGTGTGAGTATTCACAATAAAATTCGTCTGGCAAAAAAAGAGAGAAGAATATATCTGACCAGAAGTAAAAAAACAGCGAAATTAAAAGAAGAATTTTCACGGTTTTTGATCAGGGCAGATGATCATCAGCACCAATTGGGAGAATTAGGACAATTCCTGAAGTTTAATGATGATTTTATCTTTACCCGTTGTATTAACTGCAATAGAAAATTAGAAAAAATTTCCAAAGAGAAAATAAAGGAGATTATTCCACCTTATATTTACGAAACGTTCAATGAATTCAACATTTGCCGCAAATGCGGTAAGGTCTATTGGAAGGGTTCACATTATGCTTCAATGAAAAGACAACTCAAGAATATGTTGACAATATAATTTTATAATCAAAAAAGTTATTAATAAAGAATAATATCTGTTCTTAGTATATAAATAATTGGGAATTGTAAGGATATTGGAGGTTGGAAATTGAAAAAAACAGTTATTTTATTTATCGGCATTTTTTTCTTATCCTTCTCATGTTTTGCTCAATCTGAAAACGAGAATGTAACCGATCAAACTGGTGAAGCAGAGGAAATAATTACATTAGAAGAACCTTCCAATTTTCAAGTCACAGCTCTTGATGATCAAGCTGTAACACTTACCTGGGACGACATCTGTGAAATTGAGACGGGTTTTATCATTGAACGAAAAGGTAGTGGTGAAGGTTTTAGCGAAATTGCTTCATTAAATGCAAACAGTACTTCTTTCACTGATAAAGAGCTTACCTTCGGTGTAAAATATACATACAGAATTTGCAGTTATGATCAGCAGGACAAATCAGATTATTCAAAAAAAGTTTCTGTTAAAACGATCTTTCCTCAACCCCTGGATCTTGCTGTAGAAATAATCGATGATCAGTCTGTAAAGCTCACCTGGATGGAAAACTGTACTTTCGAAGATGGATTCATTGTAGAAAGGAAAGAAAAGGGAACTAAATTCCAGGAAATCGGGAAAACAGAAAAAGATGAAATTGAATTTACAGACGAAGGCTTGCTGTATAGAAACAAATATACTTACCGTATTTGTGGTTTTACAGCTTTTAATAAATCGGATTATTCAGAAAAAATAGTAGTGGAAACGATCTTTCCCATACCTGCCAATTTTAAAGTGCGTGCTCTCGATGATCAATCTGTGAGAATTTCATGGGAAGATAGATGTGATTTTGAGAAAGGTTATATTATCGAAAGAAAAGTTAAAAAAGAAGAATTTTCCAATATTGCAGAATTAACCGAAAACACCACTTATTACGACGATAAAGGTCTTACAGACGGTAAGGATTATTACTATAGAATAAAAGTCTTTTCCCAGCTAAATGAATCTGATTACTCCAGCAAAGTATCCATCAGCACTTCCTTTCCTGCTCCGCAGAATCTTTATGTGGATATTTTGAATGATCATTCCTGCAAACTTTATTGGGAAGATAAAAGCTCTTTTGTGAGCGGATTCATTGTGGAACGAAAGGAAAACGAAGGAGAATTTGAACAGATCGCTGAACTTGGAGGAATAACTAAAAATTATGTTGATGAAACGATGGTTTTGGGAAGTTACTACTCATACAGGATCAAAGCTCTTTCCGAAAAAAATACTTCCGCTTATTCCAACGAGATCAGTACAAAGACAGATTTTCCGGGTCCGGCAAACCTCTATTCCGAGACAATAGACGACCAATCCCTTCGATTATACTGGGAAGATAACAGCATTTTTGAAGAAGGCTTCAAACTGGAAAGAAAGGATGAAGACAGCGATTATGTAGAAATTGCTCTCCTGGAATCCAATACAACCAACTTCATTGATGAAAATCTTATTTACGGGAAAACCTACATTTACCGTGTTGCTGCTTATACCATTACTTCCACCACCGGTTTTTCCAATGAACATTCGGCAAAGACCATCTTTCCAAAGCCATCTTATCTCTCTGTACAAGTCTTGGATGACCAATCAATAAAGCTTTCCTGGCTGGATAACTGCACCTTCAACAAAGGCTTTAAATTAGAACGTAAAGAGGACGGTGGTGAATTTCATTCCATTGCTTCTCTTGATGCTGAAACCACCTCTTATCTTGATGAAAATTTGTATTACGGAACCAATTATATCTATCGGGTTTTTGCAATTACTGAACTTAATAAGTCAGATTATTCGAATATTGTTGAAGTAAAGACTTTCTTCCCCGAACCCACCTATCTCTCTTCGGAAGTTATCGATGACCAGACGATATCCCTTTACTGGGAAGATAATTGCAGCTTCGAGGCAGGATTTCGTTTAGAACGGAAAATGGAGAGTAAGGCATTCTCCGAAATTGCTGTATTTGGAGAAAACATCACTACCCATATTGATAAAGATCTTAGTTTTGGTAAAACTTATTATTACCGGGTATTAGCATTTACATCTTTTAATGAATCCGATTATTCAAATGTAGAATATGCTTCTACTATCTTTGCCAACCCAACCAATCTTACAGCCAAAATTATCGGAGCCGGAGAGATTGATCTCACCTGGTCTGATAACTGTTATTTTGAAAATGGATATTCTATAGAGCGCAGTGTAGGTGGTTCGGACTTTAAAGAAATTGGAAGAACTTCTTCAAATGTAAATGAATTCAATGATTTGAATTTGGCTTTCGGTGCCGACTACACTTACCGGGTAAGGGCGTTTACGGAATTAAATTATTCAGACTATTCAAAAACTGTAACCCGTTCTCTCGGTATTTGTGCACCAGCCAATTTAAAAGCACATGTAATTGGTGATCGACAGGTTAAATTAACCTGGACAGATAATACCAGTATAGAAGATGGCTTCAAAATTGAACGGCGAACAAGTGATCAAGAATTCGAAATCTATGCCCAGGTTTCTGCTAATGTTACTTCATATTTGGATACTGATGCAGAGATCCACGAAAATTACTATTACAGGATATTCAGTTATTCTAAAGGGAATGAATCACATTATTCCAACGAAGTACATGCAATTTGTCATTATGGAGAACTGCGGGTTCCAGAAGACTATTCCTCTATACAATCTGCCATAGATGCTTCCACCAGTGGTGATATTGTACTTGTTCAACCCGGCACTTACAAAGAAAATCTGAATTTTAACGGGAAGAACATTACTGTGGGCTCATTGTATTTAACTACAAGCAATGCCAAATACATAGATGATACCATTTTAGATGGCAATAAGGCAAACAGTGTTGTTATTTTTGAAAATGAAGAAAAGGAAAACACCCGGCTTATCGGTTTCACAATCATTAACGGAAGCGGTAATGCTTTGCGAGGTGGCGGTATCTTTATTTATAATTCCAACCCCACCTTGAAAGATCTTGTTATCACCGATAATACTGCTGATGAATTCGGAGGTGGTATTTATCTTTATAATTCAAATCCGGTAATGGAAGATCTTACGATCTCTTCCAATACATCGCTGGGAGCGATCTATGGTTACGGTGGCGGAGTCTATTTGAATAATTCCAATCCGCAAATGACCAGGATTACAATTACCGATAACACCTGTACCGAGTTTGGCGGAGGTATATATATTTACAATTCCAACCCGGAACTCAGGAATTGTATAATAGCCTTCAATAAAGTAAAGGGAAATAAATACGGATTTGGCGGTGCTGTATATACTCAATATGCCCGTCCTTTACTGTATAATCTAACGATATACGGAAATGAAGCCCTACAGGGTGGAGCCATCTTCTGCAACAGCTTTTCCAATCCTAAGCTCCTCAACTCGATTTTGTGGCAGAATAAACCGCAGGAGATATGTTTTCATAAATTCGGAGATATTAAAATATCTATCGGCTATACGGATTTGGAAAAAGCGGAAGAAGGTATTCTCACCAACAACAACGGTTCTATCTTCTTCCAGATGGGATTTGTCAACACTGAGCCAATGTTTGAAAATCCTGAGCTGTACAACTTCCATTTGAAAGAGGGTTCTGCCTGTATCGACGCTGGCAATCCAGCTGCTGAATATAACGATATCGATGGTTCTGTTAATGATCTGGGAGCTTATGGCGGTACCCGGGGAGATTGGAAATAATAAAAGTAAAATAATAATATAACCAGGAGGATTTAAATGCACAGAAATAAGCAGTGTGTTTTTGTTTTAGTAGTAATCGGGGTTTTCATTTTGGGTTTGAATTCAGAAGCTCAAGCACAGATCTTTCAAAGACAGATCTACATAGGACTGCACGGTAGCGGCACAAAACTGATAGGTGGCGAGGAAGATGATAGTACCATCAGAATGTTGGGTGAATTCAATTTCGGATATTACATCACCAGAAAAATCGGAATAGAACTTGATGCAGGTTATGGGTTTGTAACGGTTCGAGATAAAGATCAACTATTGGAGATAATGAGCCATATTTCTGAAAATTCAGATTATCCCTTTAAAACTACTTTCTACCCAATATCTTTAAATTGCCGGTATAATCTTATCAAGGATCAAAACTGGATACCATATCTAATTGGTGGTCTGGGAGCAATAAAATGGGAATGTATTAATACTGATACAGATGTAGAGGTATCTTCCGGTAATAATTTTATGGGTAATATCGGCGCTGGTATTGAATGGGAAATTTCCCGCACTGTGGGAATGGATTTCGGAGTTCGTTACCAGAGAATATTTAATCAGACGCGCGATATGTCTGGTGTGTCTGCTTTAGTACCGGGCAGACCGGACATACAATCAGGTAACCTTGCTGTAGGTTTTGGCATTACTTTCCGCTTTGGCGGCTGGCGTGATACCGATGGTGACTTCATTGAAGACAAACTCGATAAATGTCCCCTTAAACCAGAGGATTTTGACAGTTTCGAAGACGAAGATGGTTGTCCTGAATTTGATAATGACGGTGATGCTTTGGCAGACTCTGTTGAGACAAACACAGGTGAATATATCAGTGCCGACAGTACCGGGACCGATCCCAATGTGGCTGATACCGATATGGATGGCGTTAATGACTATGACGAGATTTATACCTATAATACGAATCCGCTGACAGTTGATTCCGATACCGATAGTCTGAGCGATGGCGATGAGATCAATAAGTATAAAACCGATCCGAATAATGTCGATACCGATAACGACGCTTTAAATGATTATGATGAAATAAATGTTCACCAGACAGACCCGACCAACCCTGATACAGATGGTGACGGTGTATTGGATGGAGTGGATAAATGTCCGCTTGAACCGGAAACCTACAATGGCTTCCAGGATGAAGATGGCTGTCCCGATAAAAAACCGGAAATTGTCTTCACGAAAAAAGCTCCCATTATTCTGGATGGAGTGAACTTTAAAGTGGGTAGTGCAGAATTAACATCGGGAGCCAAACTTGTTCTCGATAAAGTGGTTCGCACATTGAAAGATTATACTGAAATGTGCCTTGAGATCAATGGACATACAGATAGTTCAGGTTCCAGATCGTTGAATATGAA
>CBFDCX010000107.1:0-6467 GCA_965603415.1 uncultured bacterium | reverse complement strand
TTTCTTCTTTCGATCATATTAACCTCGATTTTTTCTTAATGGTTTGACATTTATTTGGTCAAGAACTATTTTGCCAACGGGGGAGTGGATGACGGACAATTTACATAAAATTCTAATGAAGACAGGCTGGGTACTATTTTTTACATTTCTTTTATTAAATCTTATCAACTGGGGATTTACAATTAAAGATGATTTTTTTATAAGAACTTTACCATTTGATATTGAAAATAGAAAAGCTGTAGATTTCAGTGATTCCACTCTGGTAGAGATACTTCAAGATGTCGTGATAACTAGAATTGACACTCTTATCCTGCCGGAACAGGAAGAAACTTTACAGACAAGGGAAGATAGCAGATCGATTAACATACATATGTTTAACTGGGATGTTGGGACCAGCGATATAGAAGAACAAAGTTTAGAAAATCGGATCCGGCAAACTATTGGAAAGAAACATGAAATAGAAATCACGTATACAGATAGTGTAAATACACAATCTATAGAAGTTCAAACTGTCTTAATCAAAAATTTTCCTATCCTGATAAATTTAGGATTTAACGCTATCCTTCTGTTATTTATTTTCTTTAATTCCTTTCTTCTTTTAAAATTCAGTCTGGCAAAAGAAAACATTCTTATAATTCTGTTTTTATTATTTTTATCCAGTCCAGATTCCATTTCCGGTTTGACATTGATAGGTTATTTTTCAAATGCTTTAATGGGTTTTCTGGGAGTTCTCTTTTATCATTTTATCCTTGAAAAAGTAAAACCGGAAAAAAAGATAAAACACATTTACTTAATAGCTGCATTGCTCATCATTATTTGCCAGATAATCAATTCCATTTTTGACTTTCCTATCCAGGTGACACTCTACATCTGGTCTCTTTACTGGATGTTTGCCGGTTTTGTTTTGCTATGGAAAGCGTATAAAAAGACCGGCTCCATAACTTTGAAAAGATTACTGAATGCTTTCAGAGGTATTTTTATTTCCCTTATATCACTTATCGTTGTTATTATATTGGCAGCCATATTGGGATTTTACTATGGAGTAACCGATTCAGTACAATTTGGAATCAATAATATTCAAACAATAGTACTAGTTGTTTTTATACTGATTTCACTTTTAGCTTTTTTTATAGGGATCCTATGGTTTTTCGGTTCTTTTACCTGGGGTTTGCTCACCGGTACGACACTTGATATTAAGATTAGAAGCACTATGATATATACAATAATAGGAGTAGTTTTTGTAACTTTTTTCGGATTTGTAGATTATTCGCTGGGAGAGCTTCTCCAATCTATATTTGGAAAGTTTGTAGGTTCAGAGTTCATTGCCGGAATTCCTGCTACTATCGGACTCCTGGCCTTTTTTAATCCCGTTCGGAATCGTGTGGAGAGATTTGTAGATACCAAACTAAACACATCAGATCTGGATTTTCTGGAAAAAACAGAAACCTTTACCGATGCTTTAACTGGAGAAAGTGTCATCGAAGGTTTTGAAGAATATATTTGTGAAAATTTAATTCATAGACTTCCCATAACTAAAGTTGCTCTGGTTTCCTACGATAAGGAAATGAAAAGTTACAAATACAACGAAATAAGAGGAAGTGATATTGAAGAAAACTCCAAAGTAGAAGATATCCATCTTTACTTGCTCGAAAATAAAATGATCCGTAATTACGGTCCCTTGAATGAAAATCTGCAGGAGATTGCCAGCTTTGCACTGATCATTCCGATCATTCATGATCTGGAACATAAATGGTTCCTGGCTCTGGGTAAGAAAAACGATGGGACAACCTATAGTAAAAGAGATGAAGAAGCGCTTACAAAACTGGCAAATAAGATCAAACTTTCTCTAAAATTCATCCTTGCTTATGATAATATCGTAAAAAATAAATTCAATGAAACACTTCAGGAAAAAGAAAAACGCATAGAAAATTTGAAGCAGCAGATAAAAGAACTGGAAGATAAATTGGTTGAGTAGATTCCCATTCCTCTATACTTTTCATTAGATGACTTCCTGATGCCCAATTTATTAGGAGGGATGAAAATTATGTTGTTTAATGTGTTTCTAAAATATTGCTGATATCAATTTAAGTTGCAAAATATTGATAGGTATCTGGATAACAAACCATAAAATAAAGAGCATAATCAATGAACGCCAATCAAATTTATAGATCAATTTTATAATCAAAATTGAGAAAATAATCTTGAAATACGGTCCTTGAAAAAAGTAACTTAGAGTTGAAGCATGAAATCCTTTGAAGTTTAAAAAGCTTAATAACATATTAGTGACGAAAATAATTATCGTTGCAATAAGAGCTTTAAGGTAACTGTGTTGTTCCGCTCCAAGACCGCTTAATATCCATAGAACTACAGCCCGTAATGGAATAATAATTATTGTAATAATAATCTGTCCAAACATGGGTTATATATTTGGAAATTCTTCCAATTTGTCTATCAATTTCTATTCTCTCTTTTTTATTATGCATAAATTTTGTTAGTTTTAATTCAATAAATAATTTTCAATTGACTTCATTTCCCCAATTTTTTTATCAACAATTAAAAATATTTATTCGTTCCCAAAATCTTCTTTGGGAACGAGTAAATAAAGCATGGCACATCATACGTTACTAATCAGGGGATCAGTAACGAGGAGAGGGAATGAAATATAAATTAATTCTTTTCGATGCAGACGGCACGCTCTACGATTTTACCAGGGCAGAGCAAGAAGCCTTCGAAAAAACACTCCGACAGTTTGGGATTCATGAAAATCTAACTTATCTTCATAGGGAATATGAAAAGATCAACCTGGCGATCTGGAAAGAATTTGAAGAGAAAAAAATCACTTCCATAAAATTACGGTTAGAACGATTCCACAGGTTTTTTACACAGGAAAAACTATCACTCGATCCCGAGAAGATAAGCCCGATTTATCAGAAATACCTTTCCAAAGGGACTCATCTGCTGGATGGGGCAGAAGAGATCGTTAAATATTTTTATAGTAAATGTGAACTTGCCCTGGCTACCAACGGATTAGCCAATGTTCAGAATCCCAGATTCGCAGCTTCCCGATTGATAAAATATTTCCAATATATTTTCATTTCGGAAGAGATCGGCTTTCCCAAACCAAATAAAGAATATTTCCAACATATTTTTCGGAAATTACCTTACAAAGATTCAGCGATCATAATTGGTGATAATCTGTCTTCCGACATAAAAGGCGGAAATGATTTTGGTATCGACACTTGTTGGTTCAATCCTGAAAAGCGTATTAATGAAAGTGGCATAGTTCCTACTTTTGAGATCAATAATTTAGAAGATTTAAAATTAATATTAGAATGAAAAAGAAAAAAAATAAAGGATGGTTTCTAAATAAAACAATTCTTGACGTATAATTTAATTTAAAGAAATTGTACGCCAAATAAGGAGATAGAATTATGGCTATATCTAAGAATAAGAGTGGCATTCCAATACCAATAATTGTTATTGCTATTCTAATATTTACCTTTGTTTTTCCCCGGATCTTAATTGCTGTTCTTGGACCTGGAGATCCCTGGACAAGTTATCTATACCAATACGGATTCGGTGCTATTACATTTCTCATTGGAATTGCTTTGATTCGGAAAACAGGTTCATGTGTATTGGGTAGAGGGCATGATACACTCTGGTTCAAATGGATAATTGCAGGATTCTTTTTCTTTGCAATAGTTCATGCCGTCTGGATTTTATTGGCGTTGTATTTGCCGGTAAAAGGAGGAGTGTAAATGGAACAACTAGTCGGACTTAATTTAACACCGTCTGCTTATTGGGCGATCGGGATAGTAGTTATAGTTTACTCCTTGATGATTGCCGGATTCGGTGGTTATTTTTCAAGATTCAGCAAAAATATCAATGACTTCTTTTACAGTGGACAAAGATTTGCCTGGTGGTTAGGTGCTGCCAGCATGATAGCAACGGGAATCGGTTCCTACAGTTACTTGAAGTATTCTCAACAAGGTCTGGAAACCGGTATGAGCAGTTCGATGACCTATACCAACGACTGGTTCATCATTCCTTTTTTCATGTTTGGCTGGTTACCAATCATCTATTTCTCGAAGATAAAATCTATTCCCGAATATTTTGAAAGAAGATTTAATAGAACCGCCAGATATATCTCTCTTGTTATTATTATGGCTTACATGCTATTTTATATTGGATACAACCTGTTTACAATAGGGGTTGCCATGGAAGGTCTCCTGGGTATTCCCATGATCATAACTGTTCCGATAGCCACCATTCTGCTGGGCGGATATGTAACGTTTGGAGGGCAAACGGCTGTGATCTTCACCGACCTGGTTCAGGGGATAATGCTTTATCTTGCAGGTGGTATTGCAATCGTAGCCGGTATAGTAGCTTTGGGAGGTTTTGGTGAATTCTGGTCTTTTCTGCCTGTAACTCACAGACTGCCATTTGTTCATCTTTTAAATGATCCAAAGTTCAATACAGCCGGACTTTTCTGGGGAGAGGCTCTGGCTGGAAGTATCGCCTTTACTTTTATGAATCAGGGTTTTATTATGAGATACCTGGCTTTGAAGAGTGTTAATGATGGTCGTAAAGCTGCTATCTTTAATGTGCTCTTTACACTGCCATTTTCTGCTATTATTGTTGGTGCCGTAGGTTGGATAGCCAAATCGCTTATTGCCAAGCAAACTGCTATGGGTGGAGCTCTGGAAGGTCTCGATCCCATCCACATTACAAATCATTTTCACACGTTTATTGTAGTTGCCTGGGAAACCTTGCGGCATAATGCTATCGTTTTCGGATTCGTTATCGCAGCCCTCACGGCAGCCTTAATGTCCACAGTGGATACCCTGATAAATGCTTGTGCGGCAATTGGAATCTACGATATTTACAAGCCACTGTTCAAACCCAAAGCAAAAGATAAACACTATCTTATTGCTGCACGATGGGTTTCGGGTGCTACTGCGTTGGTAGGTTTATTGCTGGTTTATATGTTCTCGCATATGAAAGGCAGTTTGATGTCGATCCACTACAAGGGTATAATGATCATCATTCCTTCCATAGTTACAACAATCTTCCTGGGTGCATTCTGGAAAAGATTCACAGCCAAAGCAGCTAATATCTCCATGATAACAGGTTCTGTACTAACTGTATTTACAGTATGGTATCCCAAATTGATCGATCCTCTGGCCTGGTTCGTTTCCGCTCCGCAAAATGGAATTTATATTTATTCACGTGCACTATTTGGAATGGTGTTAACTGCGATAGTAGGAATAATAATTACATTAACTTCAAAACCAGATGAAAAATATCAGAAAAAGATAAGAGGTCTTACTATCGATACTCTCGACTATGCTATGGAAAAATATAAAGGTGGGAAACCGAATCATTTAGTTGGAGAAAAGATCAGAAGACTTCCCGTTGTGTTTGATGAATCGATTCCATTGGGAAAAATTTCTTTGTCTCAGGCTATTATGGAGAGAATGAAAGCTAATGAAGAAGACCTGATCTATATGGAAGATTCCAGATGGTACCTGGGCGGACTTCGCTCCGACCACGTGAAAACCGACGCAGCTCACAATGGGAACGACGAAGTTAAAATGTCTAAAGCAACATTCGAAAAGGCAATGATGCTGGAAGGCAAACCCATTACGTTGGAAAAGATCTTCTAAAATTATTAAGAACAAAAAGCCTCTCATTTCGAGGGGCTTTTATTTAATATCCAATGAAATATAATAAAATTATTATTCTTATCGTAATACTGTTTATGTTCGGTTGCGGACAGCAGGCAGAGCTTGGTACAAAAAAAAATCCGATTAAAATGTATTTCGTTCCTTCCATCGAAGCAGATAAGATAATTATCGGTGGAAATGAGGTTGCAGATATAATTACAGAAAAAACAGGTTATCATTTCCACGTTGCCGTTCCCACCAGCTATGCTTCTGTAATTGAAGCGATGGGAACCGAAGAAACGGATATTGCCTGGCTGGCTACTTATGCATATATTCTGGCTAATCAAAAATTTGATGCAGAGGTAGCTCTCACTGTTGTTCGGAAAGGATTTGATAAATACAGAGGGCAATTTATTGCCCGGTTGGAAAGTGATTTAAATTGTCTGGAAGATATTGATGGGAAAGTAATAGCATACACAGATGCTGCATCTACTTCCGGATACATATATCCTTCAGCTCTTCTGATTGAGAAAGGCATCGAACCGGAAAAATATTTCTTTGCCGGAGGTCATCCGCAGGCAGTTCTTGCTGTTTATGGAGGTAAAGCCGATGTAGGTTGTACTTTCTGGACGCCTGTTGGTGAAGAAGGATGTCATGATGCACGGGATATGGTATTAGATACCTATCCTGATGTATTGGAGAAGATCAAAATAATTGGTTTTACAGATTGGATCCCAAATGCTACGGTTACCTTCCGTAAGGATTTTCCACAGGAAATGAAAGAAAGAATCGTTGACGCTC
>CBFDCX010000106.1:0-6506 GCA_965603415.1 uncultured bacterium | reverse complement strand
ATTTTGTGTAACACATGATGTGGATATTATGAGTATGTCAATTGGCTGGCAACACTCATGGGGTGTTGACAGAGAATCCTGGCGAGATGCAATGAATAATGCTGTTTCTGCTGGTGTTATTGCAGCAGTAGCTGCCGGCAATGAAGGAGATGAATTAAGTTCATATCCAATTCCGGACAATGTCAGAACACCCGGAGATGTTCCTCCACCCTGGCTTCATCCTGACCAAACTTTAACAGGTGGAACCTCCGCAGTTGTATGTGTCGGTGCTGTTGATAGTAGTGATAATATTGCTTATTTCTCAAGTTTAGGACCACTCGACTGGTCAAGTATAAATGATTATTGGGATTATCATTACAATCCTGAAATGGGTTTGATCAGACCGGATATCGTAGCTCCCGGAATGAACATTAAATCTCTTGATTATGGGAGTGACACCGGTTATGCTGATGGTTGGAATGGAACCTCAATGGCAACTCCCTGTGTTGCTGGTGTGATGGCATTAATGTTGGAAAAAAATCCAACCATTACACCTGCTCAAATTGATCAATATCTTGAAGAAACTGTAGATATTCCACAATCTCCCAAAAATAATACTTACGGGTCCGGTCGTGTTGATGCTTTGGATGTTGTAAATGCTGTTCCATTTTCGGGAAACCCTTTTTGCAATATAATCAATCCTTCCAACGGTGAGGTCATAGAAATCGGCTCTATTGTAACTATCACAGTCGATGCATCTGACCCCTCTCGTTCTGTTTCTAATGTAAAAATCTATATTGATGATGTTTTAAAAATAACTGACTATTCTGCACCATATCAATATATTTGGGATACTACAGGTGAAACACTGGATTATCATACGATTAAAGCTGCAGCTACCGATAACGAATTGAATGAAACTGAAGATATTATAACGGTTCGAGTAGCAAATCCGACTGTTAATATATTTGAGGACGATTTTGAGACAAATAATGGCTGGATGTTAACCGGAGAATTTGAACGTAACGCTCCCGGTGGACTTGGAGGAGATTATGGAAATCCTGATCCGGCATCTGCTCACGGAGGTTCGTATGTTCTTGGAGTTGATCTGACAGGACTTGGTACTTATTCCGGAGATTATGAAATCAATCTTGCAGATAGAGCTTACACAGCTACTTCACCGATCATTAATTGCACAGATTTTTCAAATGTTCAAATGACTTTCTGGAGATATCTGAATGTGGAACAGCCTACTTATGATCATGCATATATTGATATTTATGATGGCTCTACCTGGCAGCAGATCTGGACAAATTCAGCAGTAATCGAAGAGTCTTCTTGGAGTGAACAAAATATTGATATTTCTACTTATGCCGACGGAAACACTAATATGAGGATTAGGTTTTGTATTGGTTCTACGGATGGTTCATGGCAATATAGCGGTTGGAATATTGATGATTTTGTGGTTTTCGGAGAATCAACAATAATCATTCCTAACGAACCAATAAATGTTACGATATCCATCGTCGGTTCTGATCTGACCATAAGCTGGGATGTGGTGAGCGGTGCAATTTCATATAAGGTTTATTCTTCAGATGATCCATACACTGGTTTTGTAGAAGATACTTCTGGTTCATTTGCTGGAGAAAGCTGGAGTACATCAATCATAAATGAAAAGAAGTTTTATTATATTAAAGCAATTAATTAATCAAAAAAATTTGACAACTATAAAATATAAACATTTTTCGTTCAGTTAATTAAAGTGTTATTGAAATTTATTTCATCAAGGAGAATTGAGATGTAATTAAACCAAGCTTAGGAGGAGTTATGGCTATTTTCATGAAATCTCTTCCATCTCGTATAATTCGGGAAATATTTTAGGAGTGTAGCATGAAAACCTTATTTTTAATTCTAATTTTTTCATTTTCTTTTCTATATGCCACCATTATTAATGTACCGGTACCCTACACAACAATACAAGCCGGTATTACTGCAGCAGCCAATACTGATACTGTACTTGTACAGCCCGGAACGTATGTTGAAAACATTAACTATAATGGAAAACTGATTACAGTTGGCTCTTTATTTTTAACAACCCAGGATACAACTTACATTGCTTCAACTATTATCGATGGGAATAGTAGTGATAGTGTTGTAATCTTTAATAGTGGTGAAGATTCAACAGCAGTTTTATCTGGTTTTACACTTACAAATGGTTTTTCTGCTAATTTTGGTGGTGGGATTTTCTGTGTTTCTTCCAGTCCGAGTCTTCGGAATGTAATAATAACAGGTAATTCTGCTTCTGAATGTGGTGGTGGGATTTGCTGTTTTGGCTCAAATCCCATTATCACTGCTTGTACCATTAGCGGAAATACTGCTTTTGTACTACTGGGAGGTGGGATTCAGGCAAATTTTTATAGTAATCTCATTGTCCAAAATTGTACGATCAGTGACAATGTAGCCTCCCGTGGTGGTGGTGGTGTTCATGTTGATGGCAATTCTACAATAATCTTTGATGATTGTACGATCAGTTACAATACCGTTAGTCTTGATGAACGTAAGGGTGGTGGAATTTTCCTCGAGGGGAGTAGTTCTAGCCTGCATCGGTGTACTATACTGGGTAATGAAGCAGATTACGGAGGTGGAGTCTATATCGATAGCGGTGTTGTGGACTTTGACCATTGCACCATTTCCGAAAATGTAGTTGGTCTTAATCCTAATGCTGCGATTTATAATGATGGTGGAACTTTATCTATCACCAACAGCATTTTATGGAATGACTTTCCGGATGAAATCGTTGGTTCAGCTTCAATTTCATATTCGGATATAGAAGGTGGTTGGGGAGGTACGGGTAATATAGATAGTGATCCCTTATTTGTGAATCCCGCTGGTGGAGATTATCACTTGAGGTTACTTTCCCCGTGTATAGATGCTGGAGATCCGGCATCACCCTTAGACCCTGATGGAACAAGAGCAGATATGGGAGTATATTATTATGATCAAATTTTACACCCAATTCCTCCTGCTTATGGTGGTCCTGTCTGGCATATCTCCACAACCGGTTCTGATGTATGGGGAAATGGATCAGAACAATACCCTTTTGCTACAATACAGTTTGGTATTTATGTTTCTTCCCATACAGACACAGTTCTTGTGCATCCTGGAACTTATGTGGAGAACATTAACTATAATGGAAAACTGATTACAGTTGGTTCTATGTTCTTAACCACTCAGGATACAACTTATATTTCTTCAACTATTATTGATGGGAACAGTAGTAGTAGTGTTGTAATCTTTAATTGTGGTGAGGATTCTACTACAGTTTTATGTGGTCTTACACTTACAAATGGTTCTGCTGGTAGTGGTGGAGGAATTTTCTTTGATAATTATTCAAGTCCGAGTTTAGAGAATGTAACAATTTCAGGTAATACTGCTGCTTATGGTGGTGGAATTTACTGTTTTGATTCTAGTCCAAGTTTACAGAATGTAACAACAACAGGTAATTCTTGTTCTCAGGATGGTGGTGGGATTTATTGTATGGGTCCTTCCAGCCCTATTATACAGAATGTAACAATTTCAGGTAATACTGCTGCTTATGGTGGTGGGATTTGCTGTTATGGTTCTAGTCCAAGTTTACAGAATGTAACAACAACAGGTAATTCTTGTTCTCAGGTTGGTGGTGGAATTTATTGTTTTAATAACTCCAGTCCGATTATAATAAATTCGATCCTATGGAATGACTCGCCACAAGAGATTTATATTGAGTCCGGTACAGTTACAGCAACCTATTCGGATATTCAGGACGGATGGACAGGAACAGGCAATATAGATAGCGATCCGTTATTTGTGAATCCCGTTGGTGGAGATTACCATTTATCATGGTCTAATTACCCAATCCCGGATTCTACAATGTCCCCCTGCATAGATGCGGGAGATCCAGCATCATCCTTAGATCCGGATGGCACGATTGCAGATATGGGAGCATTTTATTTTGATCAGTTAATAGCTCCTGATCCACCCCAAAATGTAACGATAGAAACTATTGGGTCAGATGTTTATCTAAGCTGGGATGCTGTTGCCGGTGCTACTTCGTATAAGGTTTATTCTTCAGATGATCCATACACCGGTTTTGTAGAAGATACTTCTGGTTCATTTACCGGAGAAAGCTGGAGTACATCAGTAATAAATGAAAAGAAATTTTATTATGTTACGGCAGTAAATTGATTATTCGAGCTATTTGAGGGTAACCTGCAAAGGCTACCCTCTTTTTTATTGGGAAAAGGAGTTCTATAAAAATACAATTTGCTTGTCATTCCGTACTTGATGCGGAATCCAAAATACTCTGTTTCATTGGATTCCCGTTTCCGTTAAAAAGCCGGACACAGTTCACGAGAATGACAGCTAAAGTGAAACTCCTATTTTCCAGAATCCTTTGCTATTAGCTAAAATAGTTTGACAGAAAATCAGGAATAATTCTATTAAATTTTTTATATTCTTTTGCAGGAAATTGAATATATTGAATTATTAATATCGTGAGGAAGGAAAATAGATGAAAAAGTTTTTAATAATAATAGGTATTTTTATATCTTTAGCTTGTTTTTCAGAAGAAATTATTATTAATGAAAATGAGTTTAATGTAAATGTAATTTCTTCGGATGATAATCAAACTGTTATCGAGTATAATTTCGGCAGGTTTGAAAGAATTCCTATTGAGATAGATGGAGAAACTTATTATCGATTAATTTTAGAAAAAGAAAGCGAAACTTATGAAAAAGGTTATCCCGAAGTTCCAAAAATCACCAGGAGTATTATTATTCCTGATGATGCAAAAGTGAGAATCGATATTATTGAAAAGGAATATGTGGAATATAAGATGAAAATCATTCCTTCTAAAGGAATTCTTTCAAGGGAAATTAATCCTGAAGACATTCCGTACGAATTTTCTGAAACTTACTTAGCAGATGAATTCTATCCTGAAAATCTATCAGATTCAAATTCTCCTTATATTTTAAGAGATTTCAGGGGAATTGCAGTTCACGCATATCCTTTCGCGTATAATCCCATAACTCAGACTTTACGAGTTTATCACCATTTGGTTTTGGAAGTTAACAATATCGGTATCGATACGGAAAATATTAAAATTCGCACTTCAGATAAAATCAACAAATATTTTTCTGAAATTTATTCAAACCATTTTATTAACTTCCCATCAAGTCGCTACACTTCCGTTGATGAACAAGGTAGAATGATTGTTATCTGTTACGGTTCTTTTATGAGCAATATTCAACCTTATGTTGATTGGAAAATCCAAAAAGGGATCGATACGGAATTGCATAATGTTTCAACTATCGGTTCGACAGCAACTGATATCATGAATTTCATACAATCTGAATATGATCTGGATGATGGTCTGATTTTTGTACAATTAGTCGGTGATGATGAAGAAATTCCATATTTTACTCATTCCTGTTCTAACGGTACTGACGCTTCTGATCCAAAATATGCTCTTCTCGAAGGTAGTGATAATTATCCTGAAATATTAATTGGCAGATTTTCCGCAGAAACCACTTCTCAAGTCGATACTCAAGTTGAAAGATCCATTGAATATGAAAGAGATATTTCCAGTGGTAGTTGGCTTAACAAAGGAATGGGAGTAGCTTCCAATCAAGGTCCGGGAGATGATGGTGAATATGACGATGAACATATCGATAATATCAGGTTAGATTTACTTGGATATACATACACTGAAGTTGACCAAATCTATGATCCATCCGGAACTTCTACCCAAGTATCTACTGGTTTAAATGTGGGTCGTTCTATCATAAATTATTGCGGACATGGTTCGACAACATCCTGGAGTTCAACCGGATTTTCCAATACTCATGTAAATGCTCTGACCAATGATAATATGCTTCCTTTTATTTTTTCGGTTGCCTGCGTAAATGGTAATTTTACATCTGCAACCTGTTTTGCCGAAGCCTGGTTGCGAGCAACTAATGGAACGGAACCAACAGGTGCAATCGCAACTTATATGTCTTCCATAAATCAATCGTGGAACCCTCCAATGTGCGCTCAGGATGAATCTGCTGACCTTCTTGTAGGAGAACAGAAAAATACGATTGGTGGACTCTGTTATAATGGTTCCTGCCAGATGATGGACGAATATGGTTCCGGGGGTGAGGATATGTTTCTAACCTGGCATATTTTCGGTGATGTATCTCTTCAGGTTAGAACTGATACACCATCAGCTATGATTATCTCACATGATGCCAGCATTTTGGTTGGACAGACTTCTTTTGATGTTTCAACTGGAGTAGAAGGTGCCCTTGCTTGTTTGTATGATGGAACAAACATCGTTGGATCCGGTTTTACAAATGCTTCCGGGAATGTAACCATAACTCTCGATCCTGCTCCGACATTTCCCGGTAACTTAACTCTTACAATTACAGCATATAATAAAATAACAAGCATGGAAACAATTCCTGTTATTGCTGATGCCGAACCGGATATTCTGGTGAATCCAACAT
>CBFDCX010000105.1:0-6584 GCA_965603415.1 uncultured bacterium | reverse complement strand
TTATTCAATTTAAGGATGGAAGATCCCACAGTTATCTGATCGCCAGGTCTCTGGTAAACGCTGTCTATCCTGCTCTGGAAAGGACTGGTAATAACCTGTTCAAATTCCGGTATCACCAGCCCGGAAGCTGTGATAGTGCCTTCTATGGAACCGGTTTCAGCGATCGATGTTTTCAGGCGTGATCTTTTTACGCTGGGTGTAATAAGCATTCGGAAAGCAACAAAGACGATCACAAAAGCCGATATTACAATTAATAGTGTCGAAAGCTTTTTCAGCTTTTGCTTCCTGATATAACCGGCTGATAATTCTTTATCCATATAATCACCTCTGCCGGAAGATAGATGCAAAGCCTGTGCCAAGACACTAATTCCTTAGTTAATAAGGAGATAGAGTGATTTTAGATATATCTAAAGCTGTCCGAAACCGGACAATCTGTTCCAAAATGATAAAAAAGCCTGTCGGAAAAATCAACAGGCTAAGCTTAATTTATGCAAAATAGCTCTTATAGTTGCTTCAATTTTTCCAGTTTTTAATTTAAACTACTAATATTTCTTTTCATTTTTAATTCTCTATTAAATCAATAGCGTATTCCAAAATTTTATCTATTCCACTCTCTATATCTGCTTCTGTTTGCTCAACATAAATATCTGGAGGAACACCCAGCCATTCCCATGGCTGTCCATCATAACGACGAAGATCACAAGTTCCAATATCTATCATCTTTCCGCTGGGCAGATAGTATTCAGTTATCGCTTCAGGAGGTTCACTATTACCTCCTGCGCTACCACCACCGGTAGTATCACCAATAGCCGTCACGTTCGGCAGTTGCTTCAAAACTTCAGTGCAGAGTTCTCCAGCACTAAAGGTTGAGCCGTTTATCAATACAACCACAGGATTTGTATAAATAAATGGTCCTTGTGGTTGAAAGGGTGGTAATATCCATTCTTCACCTAATACGAAGAAACCAGGTTTTTCCAGTGGCTCTGTCATAAATCTTGTAACTACAGCTTCAACATTGTGATATGCTCCTCCTCTCTTTTGACGTATATCTATGATTAATCCTATTGTGTTTCTCAGATAATCTAATATTTCTGGAAATTCATCCGTTAAATAGTTCTCGTGAAAATCAGAGAGAAATACATAACCAATATTGTTGGGTAAAATTTCATATTCAGCACTTCCACTTTCTGTAAGAATCAATTCTTTATCAAAATATGTTCGAATGACAAATGGACTGTAAGCATGTCTATCTTTAAAATGTCTTTGAGGATAAAATGGATATATTTCTCCCCCGCCATCAGTAGTATAAAAAACATGTCCATCCTTCAATTCGGCTAACATATCATGCAAAATAAAATAGAATTCATCTCCCTGGGCAGCTTCAACACGGGGTAAATATTCAACATAAATTGAATCCCAACTAATATTTTTAAATCCAAGGTAAGGATATACATCATTTACTCTGTTCCATGCTGCTTCAAAATCTTCCAAATGTTTGTTGGAATTAGCTGATTGTACAATAAGGTTTTCACAGCTAAAAAAGAAAATCAAGCATAAAAATATAATTGAATACTTAAATATTCTCACAATTGATCTCCTTTTAAAATTTATAGGTTAATCCAAATATCACATTATCGCTTACAGAAAGTAATGGTTCCCATGAACTAATTCTTATAATTTCTGATCTGTAAGCGAGTTTAATTGAAATTTTTCTACTTAAGAAATAACGGATTCCAAGATCAAATGCTGAATTTAAACCTGTAATCAGTGTTAAAAGTTTAACCGGAGATGTATCATCTTCCTCGCTATCTACAATTCTCATTCCTAACGAAAGAACAGAAATTTTCAAAGAAGATTCCATTTGGAAATCTGGCCTCAATTGTAAAATAACATCTGTATTGAAAGAAGCAGATATTAATGCAGCAAATGATTGAGCATAATCAAATCCTGAAACTGCAATTTTGGGCTTATTGTAAAAGAAAAGCAGATCAGTGAAAGGTCCCATCCATAAAAATAGATCTCGGTCGAGAAATGTTCTTTTCTTTAAAGGATATAAAAATCCCTGGCTAAATGAGAATTGAGTGACGTCTGTGGAAACATTATAATTCGTGATCTCAGAAGAGTTCCTGTAATCCATTTCAAGTTTATAAACATAGTTATTATGCGCCCGTGCCCATCTCAATGAAAATAAGGGAAGTGTTCCGGAGTATTTTTCTTTTGAGATATATTCATCTTTTACTGAGTAATTTCCTAATCCGTATTGTAATGAAATTACTGTTTGGGAAAATACTGTTTGGAAAATAAAGAAAATAAAAATTCCAGACAATAAAATATTCAAACCTGCTTTTCTAAAGATCATCATCCCTCCTATTTTATTAATAACATTTTGTTACATAAAGTTTGATTTTCTAATTTCAAAACACAGAAATAAATTCCCGATGAAACGGGTTGGTTATTATGGTCGGTTCCATCCCAAAATATTGAAACTTTCAAACCATTGAATTGTGCCAAAGACTGCAGGCAGCCCTGTAGTTTCATGAGTTCCTCCGGGAATAATTGTTAATTGGATATCTGCAGCGCCGCTTGATGTTAAGAGATCTACTGCAGTTAATGCATTTTGAATCGGCACAATCTCATCGGCATCGCCATGAAAAAAATGGATCGGGGTTTGCGGCGCCCAATTAAGGAATGTGTTTTCCTGCAATGCAGCGTGAAATTCTTGCTCGTTTCCGTTATTATAATCCGAAATAAATGTGGAATTTACTAATTCTGAAAACAAGGCAGGCAACTGATTGACAATTTCACCCCAGGTTTTGGATCCGTCGAACAAGCCGGGCATCATTGATGCGTATGGTTCAACGAAGAAATCATCCAAACGGTTCCAGCCATAAATTTCATTATAAGCTGTAAGAAAAAAAGCAATATATGCCGGAGTGCAATATGATAACGATTGAAAAATTGTTTGGATCATTCCCAGCAGATCGTAGGGACCGGATGAAGGTGCTACAGCAGTTAAGTTAAATTCTGAAGTATAATTCTCCTCAATAGTTTTTTGAACAGTTAGAGATGCATACCCGCCTTCCGAATAACCCGTAAGAAATGTGTTTCCGTTTAAAGCAATTTGATTCTCTGAACTGTAAGTTTTTCCAGCGCGCATTAAATCGATCACAGATGGAATTAAAGATTCCGCATGAGTATATGGATGCATTACATTTGAAACTCCATAACCCAAATAATCCGGGATCACAACGAGATAACCTATGGAGGCCATAATCAATCCAACTATACCTTCATTTGAGTTATCGGGAGAAACAGAAGCTACTAAATCACTCTTTGTTTCAGTTCCGTGTTGAATGCTAACCAATGGCAAATTGTTTACTCCCGCGGGTATAAAGAGGGCGCCTGAAGCAATTGTTTCATTACCGTTTCCATCGATTGTGTAGTAGTTTATGGAAATTGCCTCGACCGTATAAAATAAGTTAAACGGGATCGTTATATTGGCGCTTTCAAGCATTTGCTCAATCTCTGTTACTGTCATATCGCCAAGACTGTTTACTTCAGCTATTTCACCTCTCTCATGGTTAGCCGGCGCAACAGGATTAGCATTATCTGCTTCACTACACGCCTGGATAGTAATTAGCATTAACGAGATTATGATTAGATTCAAGATTTTTTTCAAACTGATCTTCTGATACATATTTCCTCCTATTTTATCAACAACATTTTGTTACATAAATTTTGATTTTCTAATTTCAAAACACAGAAATAAATTCCCGATGAAACGGGTTGATTATTGTGGTCGGTTCCATCCCAGACTATTGAAAATTGACCATTAAATATTGAATATCGTCGGATTCTCTGACCTTTCAGATTGTAAATCATCAACTCTGTTCTTTCTATGAAATCAGAAGACAAATCAAATGTAATTGTAGTAGATGGATTGAAGGGATTGGGGTAATTTTGTATTAATAAAGTTTCACTTACCGGACAATCATTGGAACCATTTATACCGGTTCCTGCTTCAATGAATTCTACTTGATGCGTAAAAAATAGCGGGACAGCTAAAATATTGTTCTGTTTATCAAAGTAAATATCTGCCGGATCATCGGTATGATTTGAAAATATTTCCGGTGTAGAAAATGTGCTGTTGAATTTATAAACTCTATTTGTGTACCAGGAAGAAACATAGAAATTTCCTTCATTATCTTCTGTAATTCCATCGAGATTATGCAAATTGGGATAAGTAATAATTGAAACAGTAGAATCTTCCAAGCTGATCTCTTGAATAGTTGAATTGTATCTGTATGATACTACAAGTAAGCGATTATTTGGTTCATCAAAATAGATACCATTAGGTGTATTGAGTCCGGTGTTTACAAATTCTGAAGCTATTTGACTGCTGATATTTACTTTATATATTATATTTTCAGTAGGATAAGAGACGTAAAGATTTCCGGAATTATCGGAAGTTATATCATTAATGTTAGTAGCACCTTGTATATCCACTTCAAGAACATTATCTCCAGTTGTTAAAGCGAAGCCTTTTACACCATATTCCCTGCAAGCAACATATAATATGCTATCTATAATGTGTAAACCGGCAAAACATTGCTCGTCGTTTAAGAAAATACTTTGGGTTCCTGTACTATCTATCTGAACAACATCACCGCTTCCCCAATTTGAAACGAGATAACGATGATGAAGGGAATCGTAAACTACGCTTTCGGGTAAGTTAAGTAAATTCTGAGAAGCTAAATTTGAAAAACAATAAAATAAAACAAAGACTACACCTAATCTTAATAAATTTTTCATTAGCATCTCCTTTTTTTATTCATATTTCAGTGCTTTCACCGGATTGGCAATCAGCAGATAATTCTTTATCCATATAATCACCTCTTCCGGTTGATAGATGCAAAGCCTGTACCAAAGTGTTAACTTCTTGGTATATAACAAAATAGGATGATTTGAGTATATCTAAAACTGTCCGAAACCGGACAATCTGTTCCAAAATGATAAAAAAGCTTGTCGGAAAAATCAACAGGCTAAGCTTAATTTATCTATTAATGAACTTATTTCATCAGTATCATTTTCCGGGTTGAGAAATAATCAGGAGTTCGTATGCTGTAGAAATAAATACCTGAACCGACTTGATCGTTATTATAATCTCTACCGTTCCAAACAACTGAATGCTCTCCTTCTGTAAGTACTTCACTAACAAGTGTTTTAACTTTCTGCCCTTTGATATTGTAAATTGCTATTTCAATATTAGATTGTTCTTTTAATTGATAACTAATAGTGGTTGAAGGATTAAAGGGATTTGGGTAATTGCTCATTTCTAGAATTTGGTCTTGAATAACCGATTCATCACTTTCGGTTCCACCATAATCAGAAAGCATATATGTTCCATCATCTGTGCAACAAATAATATTGGGATAAATCAGAAATGGATGATAAGTTAGCTTATTCACATAAACATTTGGAAGTCCGTTATTCATTAATGAATAATTCCCGGTTGATGGAGAATATTGAGCAACACCCTGATTAGATCCGTTTGGTTCTTCCCAACCAATAAACAGAGAATCTTGCTCATCGAAACTAACCGAGCTCATCATAACATCCCAGAACTCAACTTCCCAATTCACTCCATAATCATTTGAACTCCATAAACCTGATGAATAAGATACACCAGGAAAAATCCCGTAAACTAGACCATTCTGTCCTATTTCCAGGTCGCTGATATCTACGATTGTGTTGGATGGATACCAGTTTTGTCCTGCATCATCCGAATAATAAATCCCCTCATTAGTGGAAACAATGTAATTATCATAAGATGAAACCATATCGTAACAGTACTTACCATCAAAGAACTCAACAGTTTCCCAAACAGAAGGAACATCAGCTTTCATTAACCCTTGCTCACCACCAACATAAAATTTGCCATCATTCCAGCAGTGATAAATAAACCTGGGATTTACAAACCATTCACTGATAAAAAATTCAAAAGTTATGAAATTGAAAAAATAAATACCATCAGAATAAGTTCCACAACCCATGGCTACAATAAGGTCTGCGGTTGCCATATAAACCTGTTCTGCATCCCAGCACGGTAAATCTGAATATGTGTATTCATTCCAGACATTTCCACCCATATTCACCAGAATTCCGGTTGATGTACAAATTATCTCATGAAAAGTTCCTCCACCCCAGAGTACAAAATTATTGCACTCATAATCGGTTGGGCCAAAGTTTTCCCAAGTGTAAGAAAAACAAGTTGAAGAAATTAAAAACACTATAAACAGAATAAATAATGTTTGCTTTTTCATAATAACCTCCTTTTTTAGGTTTAATTACTTTAAAAGAACCATTTTTTTCGTCTTTTCGAAATTAACTGTTTTTAATTTATAAAAATATATTCCCGATGATACGGATTGTTGATTGTAATTTTTCCCATTCCAAATAATAGAATGTTCTCCTGCTGGAAGCACTTCATTAACAAGTGTTTTAACTTTCTGTCCTTTGATATTGTAGATTTTAAGTGAAACTCTTGAATTCTCTTTAAGAGAGTAATTTATTGTTGTGGTTGG
>CBFDCX010000104.1:0-6693 GCA_965603415.1 uncultured bacterium | reverse complement strand
AAAATTTTTCCTATTTTATTTGACATTTCTTTCCTACCCTGCATTTGTGAACGAGGAAATTGGGATAAAGAAAAAGGTCAATGATTTCTGATTAAAATTCCGGAGGTCGAAGATGATGATTGTCGAAAGAGATCTGAAGAGAATCAAAGAATTTTTTGAACTGGGTGACAGTGACTTCAGTTTAAGAAAATATCATAAACCTGTTCTAGTGTATGAAGTGGCAGATGACAAAGTGCGCTACTCACTATGGGAAGCAGATATTCTGGAAAAGTTTGGACTGAAAAATGTGGATGGCTGGGATAAGACCGAAAATATAGCTTTCTGCCCCGATTGGATGCGCAATGATGAAGAGGATGACCTGGATGATATTGATCTTGATGATGATCTATAAGTAAAAATAACTGACTGTCTTAATTGGTTAGCAAGAAATTTTTTAAACTATTTTATTAAACTCCAAAATACTTCAATTCCAATAGCAATAGCTCTTTCATCCGGTAAAAATTCAGAGGAATGCAGATCTTGTTCTTCACCTTGATTCGCTCCCAGCCAGAAGAAAAGACCGGTATATTTTTCTGCGAAAAAGCCAAAATCCTCTCCTCCTAACAACCTATCAGCTTCCAAGAATGTATACTTTGAATCTCCTATTTTATTAACAAATTTTTTATAAAGTTTTTCATCATTTATAAGTGCTTTATAAAAATTGGAATATTCACATTTACTATTTATGCTGAATTTTCTGGAAATTTCTTTAACATATTTTTTTACGATTTCTTTTAATAGATTGTGGTCTTCTAAAGAAAATGCTCGAATTGTTCCCTCAAATTTGCAATCTGCGGCTATTGTATTACGAACATTTCCTGCACTCATTTTTCCAAATTTACATAGAATCTCTTGTGAATTATTGAATTTCTCTTTTACTTTTTTATTAACTAGCTGGTAAAATTCATAGCCAGCATCAAGTGCATCTATCCCTTTTTCTGCTAGAGCAACGTGAGCACCAATCCCTTCAAAGATCACATCTACTTCTTCTGTATTGGTAAAAAATATTCCGGGTTTGGTCGATACTGTTCCCACCAGAATATCTCCTTTAACGTGTAAAGCGTAAGCTTGCTTTATTGGAAATTTATACAGAACCCCTGTATCTAGAATTCGTTTTGCTCCGCCTTTTCCTTCCTCGGCGGGTTGAAAAACAAAAAGAATGTTCTTTGCGATTTTCGAACTGATCACTTTCTCGATCAATCCGATGAGGATGGTCATGTGCATGTCATGTCCGCAGGCATGCATTTTCCCAAGGTGTTCCGAGGCAAAATCACAACCGGTTTCTTCAGTAATAGGAAGGGCATCCATATCCGAACGAAAGAGTGTATAATCACCTTTCCCTTGAGAATATTCCACCAGGATACCGGGAAAATCGAATGTATGTATCTTAATATTGTTGAATGCTTTTAAAATTTTTATTAAATATTCTTTTGTTTTAAATTCTTCAAAAGCTAATTCTGGAATCCTGTGCAGGTCTTTTCTGATCTCTACTAAATTCAACATATTTCAACTCCAATTTACATTGATAAGTTTCTTATATTTAGCTGAATTTTTGTCAAATTATATCATTTTCTTGACACTAAAAGTGCAGAAAAATTTTCATATTTAACAGGATTATAGAGTGCCCCCGTAGCTCAGCCGGATAGAGCAGTTCCCTCCTAAGGAAAAGGCCGTGCGTTCGAATCGCGCCGGGGGTACCATTTCAAATTATCAATTTTAGATTACAAATTAGGAATTAAAGTTGTTTAGAAGCTTTACAATTGCTTCGCGATGAGAACGCAGTTTGTATACTATTTCATTAATAACATCTTATTGCTGACAATGACTTTGCCATTCACCTGAAGCCGGTAAAGATATATACCGCTGGAAACTTGTTTTTTAGTATCATCGGTGCCATCCCAGGCTACTTGATAATGCCCTGAATCTTTTATTTCTTTAACAAGAGTTCTTACTTTTTGCCCTTTTAAGTTATATACATCCACGGCCACAAACGAGGATCCGTCTGAGCCGGACATAGCGTTTTGTGTTACAGAAAAATTGATAGTAGTTTCAGGATTAAATGGATTTGGGTAGTTATAAAAAGATATTGGGCTGGTTTGAATTAAATTTTCTTCAATGCTTGTTGATTCTCCAAAATCCTGTAAGATCATATTAACTATTTGCTGGGCTTGTGGTTGCTGCATATAATACAGAGGAAAACCAAACACATAAACATTGTATTCGGCTTCATATTTTTGTCCGCATACAGCATTTTCCCATTCGGGATCATTGCTTGCAGAATCAAACAGGAAAACGGGTTCTGCACCATTACCTGAAATGAATTTATTAACATACTGCAGATTATCTCCCCAGAATGCCAACGGTATCTTATCTGTATCCACAGAAACATCAGGAAAGCCCATCTGTCCGAAAACCCCTGCAAAATCCATTTCTACGTTAGTATACGGATCAATAAAATTTAAATAGTAAGTAGTAAAATTTTGCGGAACATCATAAAGCATTTTCCAAGCAGAAACCAGAAGATTTCCACCCGCCAGAAGATAGCTTTTCAAGTTATAGACTTCATCATTAAACGGATGTCCCATTATATCATCCGTATGCCAGATAATGCTGGAATACTGCGCAATTTCCTCTAAAGGAGGAAGTCCGTTTTCATTTACATCCCAGCTTGTATAAGCATATCCTTGCAGAAGCTGATCGTAATACTCATCCACTTCTTCGTCTGTGGGGAAAGGTGAAGTGGCAGTAAAATCCCAGGTACCGTCAACCAGTAAAATACCTTGATCGAAAGTAAAGTCTACAGGAATAATAGATATCTCGTTAGAGAATTTACTCAGGTAATTTCCATCACTATCAAATACAACAGCTATTTTATAATAATATTGCTGTCCCGGAATTACATCCTCATCAAAATAGGCAATACCGGTAATTACAGAAGTATTCAATTGAATATATTCTCCGCTGGTTTCTTTACGGTAAACATTAAATCCCTCTACAGCCGGATCAAAGAACTCTTCCCAGGTAATTACTGCTGCACCATCGCGGTTTGTGCTTACTTCATCCAAGTGTGGAATCTGCTCTATATATCCGTAATCCAGCACCCAGTTATCATAATCCAAAATGAGAGAATCAAGTTCACCTTCCATGAAAATGGTTTCATAATTAAATCCGTCTTCCGCCCAGATCCTGCCTGTTTCTCCATTCACAAGGTAGGGAACGAACATCGAAAAAGGATCTCCCTGGCTGCCTTCGGAATGCAGAGTGACCTTAAGAAAATCATGAACATCGGAAGTATAGGTAACATACTTATATCTTGGTCGTCCATAATTCCAGAACCATTCATCAAAGAACCAGTCCATTTCGTAGCCTGTGACAGCTTCTGTAGAATTCTCCAGATCCTCAGTAAATACATTCCCATATAAATGATCTGGATCCTGCATGAATTCGGTGAGCATCTGAAAAAAATCTTCTTCACCAATCACACCACGCAGCATGTGCAGTACCCAGGAACCTTTTCTATAGATTACAATATTAAAAATATGATTGGCACTGCCGTTCTCGTCCCGATACAGACATTCATCAAGTTGAGAACCGGAGTCTTCAATTAACATGTATTCATGCAGCGCTTCCGTTCCGTAGAGATGTTCTGCCCACAGGGCTTCACTGTAGGAAGCAAAGCCTTCCTTAAGCCATACATGACTCCAGGAACCGATGCTCAGGCAATCACCCGCCCAGGAATGACCCAATTCATGAGCTACGGTATATTCTGCTGCAGGATCGCTAATGTACCCCGCATCGAAGGAAGTACAGGTTTGGTGCTCCATAGCAAGCGCTCCCAGGTTCGTACAGGTGGCATGACCGTATTTTTCACTAATAAAAGGATATTCTCCATAAATATCGGAATAGAAAGTGAGCATACCTTCACACAACTCATAAAGAGAAACACTTATGGCATATTGTTCAGGATAAACGTAATTATCCACCATCATCTGTGTACCTTCATATTCCCATACGAAAGAATACATCTGGTAATTGGTAATGGCAAAAGACGTAAGGTAAGTACAGATGGGATAGGCTTCGTGCCATTTACAGGTGCTTGTACCATTGCCATTATTTATCACTTCCTGTAAAGTTCCATTGGAAGCACTAATATATTGGGAAGGATATGTGATCCAGATGTCGAGGGAATCGGGTTTATCGGCAGGTGTATCCTTACAGGGCCACCATTTACGCGCTCCTTTGGGAGAAACCATGGTAAAGACAATAGGTATGCCATTATGTTCCTGGAATTTCATGCCATCGTTCAACCTGTTTTGCGGGTAGCCGGAATATTGCACGATCAACTCGATCATATCACCTGACTGATATGTATATCCCAGATCAATATCTATGAGATCGTCCGCATGAGTAAAACCAAGGCTTTGAGCGTTCATCAGGATATCATCCACATCCAGGTCGGTTGTAAAATGAAAGCTGATCTCCGAAGTTGCGTTTTCCATGATCTCAAGATGGGATTCCACAGATCCTTCCACATACTGAGTATCAAAGTTAATATCGATATCTATGAAATAATAACGCACATCATAATTATCCATTTCGCGGGTATCTTCACGCATACCATCCATCCACTTTGCATAAGATCGCGCTTTCATTTCGGCTGCTTCCATCTGCTTTTGAACGATGTATTTAAAATCCGGCATTTGGATTTTTTGTTCTGCGAATATACATGAAACTACGAATAATAAAAAAGTAAAAAGTAAAACTTTTTTCATATCTCCTCCTAACGGGTTTGATCAATGTCAATTTAAAGAAATGGTAAAAAATAAGGCAATAAACTTTTTTGGAATGCGAGTTTGGTAATATAAGAATCCTCTACTTTCTCCTTTCATTATAAGAAGAACATAAGAAGTTGTATAAAGAATAACCTCACCCTGCTGTCCCTCTCCTGCTCCTGTGTCACCGACGAGGGAACATGAGAAGCTGTAGAAAGAAAATATATTGCAGGGTAGATGACAACCTACAAATTGCCTGCAGAAAAATATTTTCTTTGACAGAAATAATTCAAAAAAGCAGTTTCGTTTACGAAATATTCACAAGGATTTAGAATGCTGATCAAAACAAGAAGTTGCAATATAAGAAACGAGAGACGAATTGCTTTAATATTCGATTATGATGAAGATATTATAAAATTGGTTAAGCAAATTGAAGGACGAAAATGGTCTGCTTCCAACAAATTCTGGCATATACCTTTTTTTGAGAATTATCTTGAAAAACTAAATTTAAAATTTAATAGCAAATTAGAATTCATCAAAGATACTGATACTAAGCAGGAATATAAAAAGAATGCTGTTCACTCATTTCCAGCCGAGTATATTGAAACCCTAAAATTAAAAAACTATAGTGAATCAACTATTCAAACGTATCGACTTCATTTCCAACGGTTTTTAAAATATTATAAAAACACTAAATTGGAAAATATCATACACGAACAAATCAGACAATATCTGTTGTATTTGGTAAATGAAAAAAAATACTCCACTTCGGCACAGAATCAAGCAATAAACAGCATTAAGTTTTACTATGAAAAGGTATTGGGAAAACCAGTTGAAAAATATTATGTGCCAAGACCACGCAAAGAAAAGAAACTTCCGGAAGTATTAAGCGAGGAAGAAGTAACAAAAATCCTAAAACAAATCAAGAACCTGAAACATAAATGCATTATTTATTTGATCTATTCTGCTGGTTTGAGACTCACTGAAGTGGTTCATTTGAAAATCTCAGACATCCAGTCTGACAGAAAGCAGATATTTATTCGATCAGCAAAAGGCAATAAAGACAGATACGTAATTTTATCTGAAACTATTTTGAAGATGTTAAGACCTTATTATCAACAATACAAACCTTCTGATTGGCTTTTCGAAAGCAGACCAGGAATGCAATTTAGTAAAAGAGCAATTCAGAAAATCTTTAAAAAAGCTGTCATTAAAAGTGGTATTATCAAAACTGCAACAATACATACTTTACGCCATAGTTTTGCAACACATCTATTGGAACATGGAACAGATATAAGATATGTACAACATCTTCTGGGACATAAGAATTTAAAAACTACAGAAAGATATACCCATGTTTCAAAGAAAGCAATAAATAGAATAAAAAGCCCATTAGACGAATTAGAGTTGGAAAATGATTAATATCGCAAAATTGGAAAAAGTTCGTATACACTCCCAAATCGGTGGTATCCCCGAACTTTTTAAGAGATCTAAAGTAGATATACGCGAACTAGTTCGGGGACACACTCATTATCTGCTGTTCTTTAAAAAACAAATTAATTCTCCCGAATCCAAAGTTTGGGATACAAACAAAGGAGATTATTTTTATGAACATTATCCCAAAAATTGTTTCAATTTCTTATGCAAAAAGAATCATCCAAAATATCGGCGAGAAATTGGAGACCCATTATCCACATAGTATTGATTCTTTTGATTTAACGGCGACGAAATCAAAGCGTTTAGCAGCCGTTTCGATGCAAAACGAGGAAACAAACGAATTTGCAAATAAAATAATAAATTCCGAGCCGTTAAAGGATTATTCTTCAACAGCCATTTGTGGAGTCCTTCGCAGACTTCAAAATGCTTCAGAGCTATTATCTTT
>CBFDCX010000103.1:0-6776 GCA_965603415.1 uncultured bacterium | reverse complement strand
TACTTCCTGGTCCGGGTTTCCTATCTGCAAGCCTACGTTATCCCAATCGTAAGCCAGACCGGGATTTGCTATTTTATGCAGATGTGAAACGATATTAGAAACTGTTGTTTTTTCATTTTTCATAATAATTTCCTTTTTATTCATTTCTAAGCTGGGGCTTGGAAACAAGTGATTTTAAGTTTGCTGCAAAACAGAGTTTTGCGTTACAGTTCCGTTCCCAAAGAAAGCTTTGGGAACGAGGGGTGGTGGGAATGGCCTTGGGAATGAGGAGTTTAATTCTTTTATTATTTTTCATTCTTAATTTCAAATTTCCCATTTCTAATTCTATTTAACGTCCCAGGGATAAACGATCCAGTTATTTCCGGCAAATTCTCCCACGAAATCGGGCTTGAATTTACTTTTATCTTTAAGGTGAATAACAGATGTGTACAGCTTCTTTGGATGGAGCAATTCCACATATTCTTTAGCTTTCACGAAGGTTCCGCCCGAATCTGCAACCTCATCCACCAGCAGAATTGATTTATCTTTCAAATCCAGGTTAACAGGTAAATTCTGCACAATAGTAGGATCATCCAGAAAGTTATCATTGCTATCGTAATTTATAATGCCAACCGAGTAGAGTGGTTTTGGAAATTGTCCGTTATGCAACAGGAAAGTTCGCAATATCCGAGCCGGGATCCAACCACCCGTAGCAATACTGATCACAATATCTATATGAATACCACTTTCGGCAATATCCTGAGCCATTTTTTTTACAATTCTGTGAATATCATCATAAGAATAACGAATTTTTTCAACAGTTTCAGACATTCAAATACCTTTATTTATATTATTCCAGTTTTTCTTTCACTTCCCCATATGAAAACCCTTTTCGTGATAGGTAGTTCAATATCTTTTCCCTTCTTTCTCTTCCTTTATATTGAACAAATCTGGCAAGCGCTTTTTCGATATTCTTTATAAGAACTTTTTCCTTTTTTTGTGGTGTGAACAACAGCGAAAGCATAGAGTTAATCATAACTTCAGGAATATGCTTTTCAAAAAGTTTCTGTTTGATCTCTTTTTCATTTTTACTTTTTTCGATGAGGTCTTCTATGTAAAGTTCGGTGAAGCGATGGTCGTTAATAAAATCTGCAGAAACAGCTTTTGTAACCAGATTTTCACAAATAATATTTTTCAAAGGAAGTTGCTTCAGATAACTTTTTGCTTCCCAGCAGGAGCGTTCGCGAAAGGTAAGAAAATTCAGCAATTTATCCCAGGCAAACTTATCGATTTCCAAAAGCAGTTCTTTTGATTGTTCTTTTGTAATTATGGTTTCTCTTTCTGGATAGATAGAAAAAATTTGAAGGATTTTATACGATAAAATCCCCCAAATTTCATTATCGGCATAAACGATAAATATCGTTTTGGTTTTACTCTTTGTCCTTATCTTCATTTTCAGAAGACTTTTTCAATCCCAATTCGGCTCTAACTTTTGTTTCGATCTCTTCCAATATTTTCGGGTTTTCTATCAAGAATTCTTTAACCTTATCGGAACCCTGTCCTATTCTTGTTTCATTGTAAGAGAACCAGGATCCGCTTTTCTTAACAATATCTTTATCCACTGCAATATCGATAAGAATATCAAAATGTGATATTCCAGAACCAAAAACAATAGAAAACTCAACTTTTTTGAACGGAGGAGCAAACTTGTTTTTCACGATCTTTACACGTGTTTTATTCCCAATTATTTCGGCTTCGGATCCAATCTTTTTTATCGAACCGACTCTCCTTACTTCCATACGTACGGAAGCATAGAACTTTAGTGCTACACCACCGGTGGTCGTCTCAGGATTTACATAGGCAGGAACACCTATCTTCATGCGGGTTTGATTTATGAAAATAACAGATGTATTCGATTTGCTGATGATTCCGGTAAGTTTTCTTAACGCCTGCGACATCAATCTGGCTTGCAATCCAACGTGAGTATCTCCCATGCTTCCTTCGATCTCGGCTCGCGGAACAAGTGCAGCTACCGAATCAATTACAATAAGATCGATAGCGTTGCTGCGTACTAATGTTTCTACGATCTCCAGAGCCTGCTCTCCACCATCCGGTTGAGATAGCAAAAGGTTCTCGGTATCAACGCCAATATTACCGGCATAAACAGGATCCAGCGCATGTTCCACATCTATGAAGGCTACAATGCCTTCTTCTTTTTGAGCTTCTGCTACGCAATGCAGTGCCAAGGTAGTTTTACCTGAAGCTTCCGGACCGTAAATTTCTGTTATCCTGCCCTTGGGAATTCCACCGATCCCTAATGCTGCATCCAGATTTATAGCTCCGGTAGAGATAGCCTTTACTTCAGCTTTGGGTTTATCTCCCATTCTCATGATAGTGCCAATGCCATATTGTTTATCAAGCTGACTGAGGGCACTTTTTAATGCAGATTCCTTATCTTTAGTTGTCATAGATCACTCCTTTGAAAATTTATAATTTACAATATCTTCATACACCGGACCTTGCGGTCTTAAAAAACTCTGATATAAAGTAGCTTCTTCAACGAGGAAGCTTTTAAACTTTAACTCTGCAGTTAATATTTGTTTTATTAATATTTCTGGCAATCTTTTTTTTATTCTTCCCAGAGTAGTGTGGAAGCGAAGAGGTTTAGAATCGAGCTGGTAGCCCATTTCCACGAGTTTCTTTTTTAAATTTTTTGAAAATCCAAAGATCTGTTTGCATTCTGTAGAAAAACTGATCCAGATAATCCTGGGATTTCCTCCGGGAACAATTTCCAGTTTAGGTTGCATGAATTTCATTTTGGGAATTTTGCTAAAACTGCAACCGAGAAACTCTGTAATTTCGGGCAGATCTTCTTTCTTTGTATCTCCAATGAACTGCAACGTAACATGAAGATTCTCTTTGGGAACCCATTTTATTCCGGTCGGTGCAATTTCACGATATTGACCGATCTTCCTGAAAACCTCGGTTTTGATATCTTCCGGCAATTCCAGCGCTAAAAATGTTCTCATCAGCGTTTGTAACCGATATCCCGCAGGAATTTTTTGCGATGAGAAATATCCGTATCCAGTTCGATCCCTTTGGGTGAACTGCCATCGATAACTCCCAACACGCCTCTTCCCTGTTCGGTTTCCGCTAAAATCACTTCTACCGGATTCGCAGTAGCACAGAAAATACTAACAGCTTCCCGGCAACTTTTAACAGAAGGCAAAACATTAACCGGAAATGAATCTTTTAGGATTATCAGGAAGGTATGACCGGCTCCCAGCCTGCGTTGATTCTCCACAGCAATTTCCATCAACTTATTATCGGTCCCTTCTTTGCGTACCAGGCATGGTCCTGATGCCTCATTAAAAGCAAGACCAAACTTAATGCCGGGAACGCTGTTTACCATAACTTCGTAGAGATCTTCTACCGTTTTTATGAAATGAGACATGCCAAAAATAATATTGCAGCCATCCGGGAATTCGATCTTTTCAACTAATAATTCCATCTTATTCTCCATAGATTTGAATTGGGTTCAATGTGTGAATTCAATGATAGAAAGTAAAGATATTTATTAATTTAAGGCAAAAAAAAAGACCGCCGAGCGGTCTTTTTATTTATAAGGCTACACTACTTTTTTTACTTTATTTCCTTTTAAGCAGGAAGAGCATACCTTAACGGCTTTTACTTTACCATCGATTTCAGCTTTGATCTTATGCAAATTCGGATAAAACTTCCTTTTCGTTGCATTCATAGCATGGCTTCTATGGTTACCGACTTGTGCTCTTTTTCCACAGATATCGCAAACCCTCGACATAATTCACCTTCCTAATCCTTTAATTTCCATCAGGTTGGACAAAAGAAAATCTAACCATTTATCTGGCAAGAAATTTATTTAAAGAAATATGTTTCCAAAAAAACGCAGATATTTTTATTTTTACTGTCTGGAAATATGAAATAGTTCCGGGAGGAAATGAGATTTTTTAAATCTTGTTGGGAAGCAATGGATAGAAATAGGTTTGAAGTTATCTTGAGAGCAGAGAACAAGAAAATATTCAACTACCTCCTCAAAATCCTGAGACACCGAGAAGATGTGGAAGACATCCTGCAGGAAACGTTTATAGCTTTCCATAAAAAGATGGATGTGGTAAGCGATGAATCTTATATTTCGTATCTCTTCAGAACGGCTCACAATAAAGCTTTGAATCTTATAAAAGTAAGGCAGAAAAAGGACAAATTCAGTAGTAATTATTCCGATATGGAGCATCTCCCCGATTCTGAGAATTTCCCAACAGAAGAAGAAAATCCAAATAACAAGATCATAAGAAAAGCCATTTCCAAGCTTCATCCAAAATATGCTCTGCTTCTGGAGATGCAGTTTTATAGAAAAATGAGCTACAAAGAAATTGCACTTGCACTGGATATAACTGCCGGGGCTGTAGATTCCAGATTGGTGAGAGCAAAAAAGAAACTGAAAAAAATTATTTCGCAGGATATGAACGATCCTGCTGTCTTGAAAAATAGAGGTGAGAAAAATGAAAGAGAAAGAGTGCAGATTTTCGAAAAGGCTTAACGCTTATATCGACGGTGAACTGAAAAAGGATGAATTCCAGAAAGTTCGTGAACACCTGAAGAGCTGTCACCTCTGCCAAACCGAACTGCGGGAGTTAACCAATCTCAATAGATTCCTTTCTTCTTATAAAGAGGAAGAAGTACCGGAATATATTAATCAGCGAATTCTATCTGCTATTGAAAGCTCCTCTATTCACCCGCAAATAGCATGGCTTACCCGCAGAGTTGTGAGTTTTTCGATTGCTGCGTCTGTACTTATTTCTTTTGCTACCGGTGTTTTTTTGAGTAACCAAGCTTTTGCCCAGAACAACGATTCCGACCTGCAATTTGGGCAGGAAATCCTTTTCAGTATGTATTATGAAGGAGAATGATATGTCTAAAAAAATATTATTTGTTGGATTAATAATCTCTCTGTCTTTTAATATAGCTTTTTTGGGAGTCTTTATTTACAGGCGTGTTTTATTTTCCGACAGACACTTTCCGCCTCCGAGATTTCATAATATTCCTACTCATTGCAGAGAAGAATTCATAGAAGAAAAAGAAAGAATACTTCCACTAAAGATGGAGTTTGAATTATCAAAAAAAAGGTTTATGCGCAGCCTGACGAATGAAGAATTTGATAGGGAGCTTCTGGAAAAGAAACTTAAAGAGACAATAGACCGACAAATCAGAATGGAACATGAAATGGGACAACTGTTAATTAAATTGCGAAGTGAGCTGTCTCCAGAGGAAGTTCAAGATTTTTTTAGACCGGAAATTCCCAGGTTCAAAAAACCTTTTAGAAAAAACGATAACAGGAGGATAGAAAAATGAAAAGTATTACTAAATTCCTTTTAGTAATAATGTTATCATTAATAACTTTCAGTGCATGCGCAACCAAAACTATTTACATATCCAAGCAGCCGCCGGTGAAAATTGTGGAAGTGAAATCGACAAAATCACACCCCAATATGATCTGGATCGAAGGACATTGGAAATGGCACAGAAGAGCACAAAAATATGTTTGGGTTCCCGGTAAATGGCAGAAAGTAAAGAAAAATCGTATCTGGATCTCCGGTGGTTGGGAAAAAACCCGCCGCGGCTGGATATGGGTTCAAGGATATTGGAAATAAATACAAAGGAGGAAAAGATGAAAAAGATCACAATAACGATCGTAATGGTATTTGCCCTGATGGCTATGTTAACGGCTTTCGAAAAACATCCTGGAGAGATGGAAAAATTCGAAGGTAAAATGCACCCGGGTGAAGAGCACATGATGAGAGAAGGTATTGGTGGATTCGACAGGATCTGCGATGAACTCGAACTGACAGAAAAACAGATCGAAACTATGGAAGAAATGCGGCTGGATCATAAAAAAGAAATGATCGGAAAGCATGCAGAGATCGAAATCATGAAGGTCGATAAACGTTTTGCCATGAAGAATCATAATTTTGCCAAAACCAAAAAGATCACAGCGAAGATGTTCGATCTTAAAAAATCGCTGGCTATTAAGAAAATCGAACAACATGAAATAATGTGGAACCTGCTTACAGAAGAACAACAAGAAAAAGCAAAAGAGCTGATGAAAGACAGACCAAGACACAAGAAGGATATACTAAAGAAAAAGATAATGCAGAAAAAGATGATCCATCAATAAGCTTAAGCTCAATTTGGGTATTAATTAAAAAGCCGCAATGAATTTTGCGGCTTTTTTTAATTTAAAGTTTATATACCCGACCCAAAAGTTCGCGAATCCGCCAAAGGATGGACAAGTATTCCATTTAGATTTAACTATTATTTTTTCAATAGTTCCTTAACTTCGTTTAGTTCGTTTAAAATATTCTCTTTAGCTTCTTTTGTATCGACGGTGAAATCCATCTCGATCTGGTTTTTTTCTTTATCGATACTTTTTAGTTTCTTTTTCACACCTTCAATGGTGTATCTCTGGTTATAGAGCATGTGTTTTATTTTCTTCAGAAGTTCGATATCATCGGGATTATAACGCCGGTTGCGTCCGAATTTCTTCTTGGGATGAACCTGCGTAAATTCCTTTTCCCAGTAACGCAGTACATGCGCTTTCAGATCTAACAGGTTACAAACTTCCCCGATAGTGTAATAATATTTTTTCATTTTTCTTTCTGCGCAAATCTGCGTTTAAATATTAAACTTACAATCAAAATTATTCCTGCTCCCACAACAAAGACAACAGGAAACCAGAAAAGATATTTTGTAAAGAAAGAATT